>JAFDMG010000083.1 GCA_019306045.1 Deltaproteobacteria bacterium
GAAGGCGCGGATTTCGTCCCGCACCCGCCGGTAGTGGGGCAGGGCCTCCGCCTCGCTGGCGGCGCTGCGGGCCAGATGGGGCGGGTCGGCGAAACCGGCGTGGATGATTTTGGCGCCGCCGGGAAAATAGGGGCAAGTTTCCCGGGCCTGGCCGCAGAGGGTGATGACATAATCGAAAACCACCGGCGGCAGCTCGCTGGTCAGTTTTGACTGCTGGCGGCTGATGTCGACCCCGGCCTCGGCCATCACCTTGACCGCCAGGGGGTTGAGACCGTGTTTTTCCAGGCCGGCGGAGTAGGGTTCGAGGAGGTCTCCCCGGAGATGGCGCGTCCAGCCCTCGGCCATCTGGCTGCGGCAGGAGTTGCCGGTGCAGAGGAAAAGGATCTGCAGCCGGGGGCTCATCGGCCGACGAAATTGCGGATGGCGGCGGTCATTCGGGCCGCCCCCTCGCCGAAAAGCATGGTCAGGTGGTTGCCGGGAACCTCGACGTAATGCCCGTCCGGCACCGCGTTGACCGTTTCCAGGGCCAGTTTTTTAGGCAGGACCGGCGGCGTCCCGGGCGGTCCGAACGGCCCCGGGGCGTTGAGCAGCAGCAGGGGCTGGCTGATCCTGGGCAGCAGCGCCAGCCAGTCTTCGGCCATCGTGCCGGCCGCCGCCTGGAGAATGGCCTCGGGCCGGGCCCGGGAAATCACCGTGCCGTCGTCCCTGATCTCCACGTCGGCCCGGAAGTAGTTTTCAATGAGCGGCTCCCACCACTGGTGAAAAAACGGCAGCTGCTTCATGGTTTCCAGGTAGGCTTCCCAGGAAGGAATTTCCCGTCCCAGGCGGGCGACCGAGGGCTTGATCAGCTCCATGGTGTCCGGGTGCATGCGGGCGGCGGCGTCGATGACCACCAGCTTGCTGAAGCGCTCGGGATGGTGGGCCGCCAGGTAGATGGTCAGCAGGCCGCCGAAGGAATGGCCGCCGAGCACCACCCGCGGCAGTTCCAGGGCGTCCAGGAAGCCGATGATGTCGGCGGCGTGGTCGGCCATGCGGTAGCCGCCGGCCGGCTTGTCGCTCAGGCCGCGGCCCCGCAGGTCGAGGGCCAGCACCCGCATGGCCGGGCTCAGGCCGGCCGCGATCAGGCCGTCGAACGAGTGGGCGTTGGCCGTCAGGCCGGGCATCAGCACCAGGGGCGGTTCGCTGCCCGGGTGGTCCAGGTAGTGCAGCCGGATGCCGTTGGCAGTCACGTATTTGTCCATTGTCCACCTCCTCGGGCATTTATAATTCATTTTTTTCCCGGCTGTCCACTTTTTTCAGTCACGGCAGCGGCCTGCTTCGCCGCGGCCGGCGGGAAAATGCCGGGTTTTATCGACGAACATCACCGTTTTAATGGTCATGCCATGATGTTCGCGGCCGAAATTTCTTGATTTACGACTTCTTGTCTTTCATGATATTTTTTCTTGGCCGGGGATGGCAACCAAGCCGATGACGGGCGGGAGAAGTTGCCAAGTAATTAACGCCATGAATGTTTGCCCGGGTCTTTTTCCGGCAGTCAGCCGCTGATGCTCCATGGCAGCGGGTGGCGTCGGCCATTGGGGGGGATGAAAATATGAGAACGATGCGCAGGAAAGACCGGGAGATCGCGGCCGGTGAAGCCAGGCGGCTGCTGGAGCAGGCGGAATACGGGGTGCTGTCAACAGTCGCGAAAGACGGCAGTCCCTATGGCGTGCCGCTGAACTTTTGCGTCATTGATGACTGCTTATACTTTCACTGTGCCCTTGAAGGACAGAAAATTGACAACCTGGAACACCAGCAATCGGTCTCGTTTTGCGCTGTGGGCAAGACAGAGATATTGCCCGCCAGGTTCGGTACCAAATATGAGAGCGTGATAATTGCGGGAAAAGTTCACGAAGCCTTCGGCCAGGAAAAGCAACTTGCCCTGGAAGGACTGCTGCGCAAGTATTCTCCGGGGTTTTTTGACCAGGGGATAAAATATATTGAGGATTTAAGGGAAAAAACCAGGGTTTTTAAAATTACCATCGATAAATTGACCGGGAAAGCCCGGACACGGCCTTAAGCGGATAACCGTTGATATTCACGGATACCAGCGGCCAGGATCAAGCCGGGGGCGGCGGGCCGTTCGGAGTTCGCCAGGGCAAGCAAACGGGGGCGGGATAAAAAAAGCGGCTGAAATCCACAATGATTTCAGCCGCTTTTATAATTATGGTGCCGAAGGCCGGACTCGAACCGGCACGGGCGTAACCCACTACCCCCTCAAGATAGCGTGTCTACCAGTTCCACCACTTCGGCAAATTACCGCTGTCAAACACTGGGCCGTTCATAAACCATCAGGCGGCTGAATGTCAATGGTTTTCTTGCCGTTTTGTGCCGGTTTCCTGGCGGTTGCCGGGCAAAGAATTTCAAACCTCAGCGTCATAAAGCAGCCCCATGCCGCTGATGGCTTCGGTAATCAGTTTTTCCAGCCGCTGGGGGGAGTGGAAAAAACGTTCCCGGATCAGCTGGCAGACCTGCTGGTTGCTTTCGCAGTCGTAGGCCCGCAAAAGGAAGCCTCCCGGCACTTCCAGGAAGGTGAACCTGATCTCCCGCCCCTGCTGGCGCAGCCGTTCGTGTAGGTATTCCAGCAGCTTGAGGATTTCCTGGTGCAGCTGCCTCTTTCCCGGCTGCCGCTGGCCGCCGGGCCTTTCCTCTCCCGGCCGCCGGCCGCGCAGCCGGCGGCTGACGATCTTGGTTCGCCCCTGCTCGGCCATGGTCGGGGCCGGGGCGCCGCTGCCGGGAGCCACCTGGAAATAGCCGCTGTTCAGCAGGGTGTCAACCATCGGCGTCGTCCTCGAAAAGGATCAGTTCTTTCAGGGGCCGGCGCTGGGCCGGCTTCGGCTGGTAGCCGGGCGCCGGGTAGCCCAGGGCGACTACCGCCATCAGCTCGTAGCGCTCCGGCAGCTGCAGGAGATCGACCACCTCCCGGCCCCGCTTGAGGATTTCTCCCAGCCAGACGGCTCCCAGGCCCAGGCCGTGGGCGGCCAGCAGAAGGTTTTCCAGGCAGGCGCCCACCGACTGGATGTCCTTTTCCCGGTGGTAGAGGGCCTCGGTGTCCAGCAGCACGGCAATCAGCACCGGGGCCTGGCGGACGATCTGGTGGTAATGGGTCAGCTGGGCCAGCTGCTCCTTGAGCTGCGGCCGGCGGATGATGGCAAACCGCCAGGGCTGGTTGTTGAGCCCCGAGGGGGCAAAACGGCCGGCCTCGAGGATTTCCCGGACGAGGGCGGGGGGGACCGGTTTTTCCTGGTCAAACTTGCGGATGCTGCGCCGGGAAATGATGGCGGCCAGCAGGTTTTTCGTCGTTTCTTGGTCCATGACGGTTCCGTGGCTTGGGGGTTGGGCGCCGAGGGCACTTTTCCCCTGTTCAGGTTAAGCGCTTCCTTGCTAACAATCTAATGGCCGGCCACCGGCTAGTCAAGGGGTAATCGGGGGAATCGCGTGCCGGTTGCCTTCCCGGCGGGTTTGTGGAATAATGCGGCCGTGGTTTTCTTGCTTGCCGGGCAACGGTTGGCTTTTTACACAGGAAGAACGGATGACGGCGGATCGGCAATTGACGGACAGCCTGGCGCCCCTGGCCCATCGCCTGCGGCCGGCGTCCCTCGACGAGCTGGTGGGGCAGGCGGACGTCCTGGGGGAGAACGGCCTGGTGCGCCGCTTCTACGAAGCCGGCCAGCTGCCTTCCCTGATTTTCTGGGGGCCGCCGGGCTGCGGCAAGACCACCCTGGCCACCGTGCTGGCCCGGGGCATCGGGGCCGACTTTCACCACCTGTCGGCGGTGACCGCCGGGGTGGCCGAGATCCGGAAGATCAGCGCCGCCGCCCGGGAAAACCATCGCCAGGGCCGGCGGACGGTGCTCTTCCTCGACGAGATTCACCGTTTCAACAAGGCGCAGCAGGATTTCCTCCTCGGGCCGGTGGAAGAGGGGGTGCTGATCCTGTTGGGCGCTACCACCGAAAATCCCTCTTTTTCGGTCATTACCCCCTTGCTGTCCCGGACCCGGGTCATCGTTCTGCGGCCGCTGGCGGTTGCCGATCTTGTCCGGCTGCTGCGCCGGGGCTGGGAGCTGCTGCTGGCCGACCTCGACCGCCGCCTGACGGTCGGCGACGAGGTTTTGAGCATCATGGCCGAGTATGCCCAGGGGGATGCCCGGCGGGCCCTGAACCTGCTCGAAACCGTGGTGGTCAACCTGCCGGCGGCGGTTGACGAGATTACCCCGGCCACCCTGCAGCCTTTTCTGGCCGAGCGCTGGCTGGCCTACGACCGGGACGGCGAGGAGCATTACAACCAGATTTCTGCCTTCATCAAGAGCCTGCGGGCCGGGGACCCCGATGCGGCCCTCTACTGGCTGGAGAGGATGCTGGCGGCCGGGGAGGATCCCCTCTACTGCGCCCGCCGGATGATCCGTTTCGCCAGCGAAGACATCGGCAATGCCTCGCCCCAGGCGCTGCAGATGGCCATCAACGCCCGCCAGGCCTATGAAATCCTCGGGTCGCCGGAGGGGGAGATCTGCCTGCAGCAGGCCGCCGTCTACCTGGCGGCGGCTCCGAAGAGCGACGCCGTCTACCTGGCTGCCAAGCGGGTCCGCCGGGAGGTCAAGGCAACCGGCCACCTGCCGGTGCCCCTGCAACTGCGCAACGCCCCCACCAAGCTGATGCGGCAGCTGGATTACGGCCGGGGCTATGTCAATCCCCACCGGGCGGCGGAAAGCGGCGGCCCCCTGCTGGCCTGCCTGCCGGACGGCCTGCGGGAAAAAAGTTTTTATCGGCCCACCACCAATGGTTTCGAAGACACCATCACCCGCCGTCTCCAGGAGCGGGCCCGGCGGGGGAAAAACCGCCGGGATGGATGAACTGCGGCAACAGGCGGCCTGCCTGCCCCTGGCCCCCGGCGTCTACCTGTTCCGGAACGCCCGGGGGAAAGTGCTTTACGTGGGCAAGGCGGCGGCGCTGCGCAAGCGGGTCCAGTCCTATTTTTCCCCCGGGGTGAAATCGGCCAAGGTGACTGCCCTCATGCGCCAGGTCCGCCAATTGGAGGTCATGGTCACCCCGGCCGAGATCGACGCCCTGATCCTCGAAAACCACCTGATCAAGAAGTACCAGCCCCGCTACAACGTCAACCTCAAGGACGACAAGCACTATCCCTACCTGCGCCTCGACCCCGGGGAGGAGTTCCCCCGGCTGGAGATGGTGCGCCGCCGCCGGGCCGACTGCGCCCTTTATTTCGGCCCCTACCCGTCGACCGGCGCCCTGCGGGAAACCCTGCGCCTGCTGCAGCGGCATTTTCTCCTGCGGCGCTGCCGGCCGTCCCAGTTCCGCAACCGCGTCCGCCCCTGTCTGAATTACCAGCTGCAGCTCTGTCTCGGCCCCTGCTGCCTGCCGGTGGACCGGGAGCGCTACCGGCGGCAGGTGGACCAGGTGGTCATGTTTCTCCGGGGACGGGGGCGGCAGCTGCTGGCGGGGCTGAAAAAGGAGATGCAGCAGCTGGCGGCCGCGCAGCGGTTCGAGGAAGCGGCCCGGGTGCGGGATACAATCACCGCCCTGGGGAAAGTGCTCCAGGGACAGGAGGTGGACAGCGGCGCCGCCGACGACCTCGATTTCCTCGGCCTGGCCGGCGACGGGGAGCAGGGGTACGCCCTCTACCTGCTCCAGGTGCGGCACGGGCACGTGGTGGGCGGCCGGCCTTTCAGCTTTCCCGACTTTCCCGGCAGCCCGGCCGAGTTGCTGCGGGGTTTCCTGCAGCGCTGTTACAGCCGGGAACAGCCGCCGCCGCCGGTGGTGCTGCTGCCGGAGAAGCCGGCCGCCGCCGCCCTGCTGGCCGACTGGCTGGCCGGTCTCGGGGGCCGGCGGGTGCGGCTGCAGACCCCGGTGCGGGGCCGGAAAGCGGCCCTGCTGGCGATGGCGACCGACAATGCCCGCAATTTTCTTGGCCAGCAGCGGCAGCAAACCGACGACCGCCGGCAGCTGCTCCTCGTTCTCGCCCGCAAGCTCGGCTTGCCGCGGCCGCCGGCGGTGATCGAGTGCCTCGACATTTCCAACACCCAGGGCGAGCTGCCGGTGGCCGGACTGGCGGTTTTCGTCGATGGCCGGCCGGCCCGTTCCCGCGGCCGCCGCTATCGTCTCGACGACATTCCCGGGCCGGATGACTACGCCATGATGGCGGCCGTGATCCGGCGGCGCTTCGGGCCGGGCAAGGAAGCCGCCGACTTTCCCGACCTCCTGATGATCGACGGCGGCCGCGGGCAGCTGTCGGTGGTCAGCCGGACGCTGGCGGAACTGGGGGTCGAACTGCCGGTGCTGGCCATTGCCAAGGGGCGGGACGAGCAGGGAAGGAAATCCGCCGCGGCCGGGGATTCCTTTTTTCTTGCCGGCCGCAAAAATCCGCTCAAACTGCAGCCCCAGTCGGGGGTCTATCTGCTGCTCCAGCAGATCAGGGACGAAGCGCACCGCCAGGCGGTCAGCTACCATCGCCGCCGGCGCCGCCGGTCCCTGACCACCTCGGTGCTGCAGGAAATTCCGGGTATCGGCCCGGTCCGGGCCGCCAGGCTGCTGGCCGCTTTTTCCGGCCTGGAGGGGATCCGGGCGGCCAGCCGGGCGGAGCTGGAACAATGCGCCTTTCTCGACCGGCGGGCGGCGGCCGCCGTCCACGCTTATTTCCACGACGGCGGGCGTTGAAGCGGCTGGTCGCCGGCCGCTGCTTCCGACTTGCCAGCCGGGCGGTCAGATGTTATAAGACCCGGGCGGCGGCCGGCGGGACCGGCTTTGCCGCCGCCGGCGTTTTGCCGGCACCGGGCGGAAAAATAACGGCTATTTGGATCGAGGGATGCTTATGAGC
>JAFDMG010000084.1 GCA_019306045.1 Deltaproteobacteria bacterium
CGGCCGCCGTTGCCGCCGTCGGGTCCCCCCCGGGGGATATATTTCTCCCGCCGGAAACTGACGCAGCCGTGGCCGCCGGCCCCGGCCTGCACGTCGATGGTGACTTCGTCGATAAATTTCACTTTTTCCCCGCCAAAAAAAAGTGAGCCCTTGCAGAAGGGCTCACCAGCTTAACCATTCATTGTCTGTCTTGTCCTCCCGGAATGGGCTAAACAGCATCCTCCACCGGGTAAACGCTGACTTTCTTGCGTTCCTTGCCCAGCCGTTCGAACCTGACCACGCCATCCGTGAGGGCGAAGAGGGTGTCATCCTTGCCGCGGCCGACATTGTTGCCGGGGTGGATCCTGGTACCCCGCTGCCGGACCAGAATGCAGCCGGCCGCCACCTGCTGACCGGCAAAACGCTTAACTCCCAGACGCTTGCTGATGCTGTCGCGGCCGTTGCTGGTACTGCCGCCGCCTTTCTTGTGAGCCATCTGTCATCTCTCCTTGGGAAAAAACCGCCGGGCCGCAGGCTCAGCAGCTGATCTCGTTGATCTTGACCTCGGTGACGTACTGCCGGTGACCGCGCATCTTGCGGTAACCCTTGCGCCGCTTGGACTTGAAAACCAGGATTTTCTTGGCCCGCTGCTGGCCGACGATCTCCCCGGACACCCGGGCGTTTTCCACCCGCGGCCGGCCGACGGTCACTTCGCCGTCCTTCACCACCGCCAGCACGTCGCTGAACTCCACCTGGTCCCCGGCTTCGCCGGCCAGTCTCTCCACTTTTATCACTTGTCCCGGGGCCACCTTGTACTGCTTGCCGCCGGTTTTGACTACCGCATACATGGGATTCCGTTCTCCTTGCAATTATCTGCCCGCTGCCATGCCGGCCCTCCCGCACGACAGGGAGAGTGTTTATAAGTTATTCTCCCCCGGTTGTCAAGGAATTTTATCCCGCCAGCTCTTTGAGCTTTTTCCTGGCCAGGGCGGCGGCGGGACTTTGGGGGAACTTGTCGATCACCCGCTGGTAGTATTTCCTGGCTTTCTCCCCGATGCCGATGGCCTGGTAGGACATGCCGATTTTCACCAGGCTGTCGGGAACCTTCTGGCTGCGGGGATACTCCTTGAGCAGCCGCTTGAACTCGGTGACCGCCTGGGCGAATTCGGAAAGGGAATAGTGGTTTTCCCCCAGCCAGTAGCGGGCGTTGCCGACCAGCGGGTTCTTGGGATAAGCCTTGATGAAGGCATGGAAAAGATCAATGGATTTCTCGTAGCGGCCGTTGCGGTAATATTCCAGAGCCTCCCGGTAGGTCAACATGGCCTCGCTGTCAGCCGCCGGCTTTTTCGCCCCCGCCCGGCACTTGGCCGCGGCCTTGGCGGCCTGCTTGACCTCCCGGCGGATTTTCCGGTCCCGGGAAGCCGCCTTGGCCAGCTGCTGGCTGTTTTTCATCGCCAGGTCGCGAACCCCGGCCAGTTTCAGCTGCAGGTCCCGCACCTCTCGTCTCAGGGTCTGCTGCTCATCCTCCAGGGCCTTGACCCGCTCTGCCAGCTTGGCATTCTCCGCCTGCAGCCGCTGGACCTCCGGCCGCTCGTCCAAGGGCAGTTTGCAGGCAACCAGGAAACAGAGCTGCCCGGCAAGCAAAACCATTATCAGTCGCCGCATTTCACCCTCCCGCCGGCCGGAACAGCAGGGATCCGGGGGCTTTTTTCAGCCGGAGATCCGCCGCCAGTCGGCCATGAATTTCTCGATCCCGATATCCGTCAGGGGATGCTTGGCCAGCTGCATCATCACCTTGAAGGGAATGGTCGCCACCTCGGCGCCGATTTCCGCCGCCGTCAGCACGTGCTGCGGGTGCCGGATGCTGGCCACGATGATTTTCGTCTGATAGTCGTAATTGTCGTAAATAATGGCAATCTGGCGGACAAGCTCCATGCCGTCGGCGGCAATGTCGTCCAGGCGGCCGACGAAGGGGCTGACATAGGTGGCCCCGGCCTTGGCGGCCAGCAGGGCCTGCAGGGGCGAGAAAATCAGGGTGACGTTGGTCTTGATGCCCAGCCCGGCAAGGGTTTTGACGGCCTTCAGGCCCTCGGCGGTCATGGGAATCTTGATGACGATGTTGTCACCCAGGGCGGCCAGTTCCCTGGCTTCCTTGACCATCCCCTCGGCGTCGAGGGCGATCACCTCGGCGCTGACGGGACCGGCGACCGCCTGGCTGATTTCCTTGATGACCGTGAAAAAGTCCCCGCCCTCCTTGGCCACCAGGGAAGGATTGGTGGTAACGCCGTCCACCAGGCCGTATTCGCTAGCCTGCCTGATCTCTTCAATGTTGGCGGTATCAATGAAAAATTCCATGGGAAAAACCTCCACTAGATGGTGCTGTCAGTTATTACCAGTATTGCCAGACCTCCCGGCGCGGGGCAGGCCGAGCCGGTAGCCGGTCCGCTGCACCGGGGGTTCCGCTGCGCCGGCGGCCCGTCGCCAGGCGGTCAGCAGGGCCGCCACGGTGACCCCCAGCTCCGGATGCCGGAGCCCGGGTGCCAGATCGTACAAAGGATAAAGCACAAAGCCCCGGGCCGCCAACCGGGGATGGGGAAGACGCAGCTCGGGGCGCCGAATTATCAGGCCGGCAAAAAAAAGCAGATCGAGATCAATGGTGCGCGGCCCCCAGTGGACGGTGCGCACCCGTCCCAGGGTTTTCTCGATCCGCAGCAGGGCCTGCAAGAGGGCGACCGGCTCCATGGCCGTTTCCAGGCAGCAGACGCCGTTGAGAAAATCACCCTGTTCCAGGTAGCCCACCGGGGCGGTTTCATAGATCGGTGAAACAGCCTTTATCCTGGTCCCGGGCAGGGCGTCGACCTGGAACAACGCCCGGCTGATGCTGGCCAGCCGCCGCCCCAGGTTGGCGCCAAAACCGACGTAGACCTCCACCCACCGTTACCCGTCGGTGGTTTCGGAATCTTTTTTGGCCTCCTGGTCGCTGCCGCCGGCCGGCGTCACGTCGATCTCATCAGGTTTTTCCGCCGAGGCTTTCTTGAAATTGCGAATTCCCTTGCCCAGGGCGCCGCCGATTTCAGGCAGTTTTCCCGTGCCGAAAATTATCAGGATGATCACCAGGATGATGATCAGTTCCGGCATCCCGATACCAAACATGGGCTTTTCCCCCGTAAAATGCTGCTGGCGCTGCTGCTCGCCACCAGGAACCCAGAAATATGGCGGAAGTGTATGGGAATCGAACCCACCTTTCTGGTTACTAGCCAGAAACACTGGATTTGAAGTCCAGGCCGCCCACCAGTGACGGAGACACTTCCACTCGCGCTTCACCTGTTGCCGGTATAACAACATTTACCGGCCAAGTCAATATAATCCCCGGAAAATGCCGCCCCGGACACCGGCAGCCAGCCGACCGCCGCCGGGGAAAATCCCGGCGGCGGGACAGGCGCCGGCAGCCATCAGTCCGGCCGATGGCCGGCCGGGGCACCATCGGCAGATTCTATTTGCATTTGTCCGCCTTTATGGCTAGCCTGGAAGCAAAACCTGTTGATGTGGGATGACTCGATGAACAACGGCAATGATATCTATCTGGACGTCCGCGGCCAGGCCTGTCCGCAGCCGGTAATCAGAACCAGAAAAGCCCTGGAAGCCATCAGCGAAGGCGTCGTCACCGTCCACCTGGATGCCGAGGCGTCGGCGACCAATGTCAGCCGCTACGCCGCCAGCCAGGGGCTGGCCGTCAACCGCCAGGACCTGGCGGACGGCACCATCAAGCTGGAAATCATCAAAGGGTTCAGCTGCGCCATCCCCACCCCGGCGGCAGCCGCGCCGGCCACCGCCGCCGCCCCGGCGGGCACGGTGGTCTACATCAACGGCCGCTGCATGGGCCGGGGGGACGAACAGCTCGGCCGCCTGCTGCTGAAGGCCTTTCTGAAAACCCTGCTGGAGCTGGAAGTGCGGCCCCAGGCGCTGGTCTTCGTCAACAGCGGCGTCCACCTGACCTGCGACGGTTCCCCGGAGCTGGCCACCATCAGGGAACTGGCGGCCGCAGGCGTGACGATTCTTTCCTGCGGCACCTGTCTCGATTTTTTTCACCTGCAGAACAAACTGGCGGTGGGCCAGGTATCGAACATGTATGAAATCGCCGACCTGCTGCTGCAGGCCGGCCGGGTGGTAACACCGTGATCTATCTGGACAACGCCGCCACTTCCTTCCCCAAACCCCCGGAGGTAACGGCGGCCATGCGCCACTACGCCGACAAGATCGGTGCCAGCCCGGGGCGGGCCGGCCATCGGCCGGCGGCGGCCGCCAGCCGCCTGGTTTTCCAGGCCCGGGAACGGCTGGCCGCCCTGTTCGGCATTGCCGATTCCAGCCGGATCATTTTCACCAAGAACGTCACCGAGGCCCTCAACCTGGTGCTTTTCGGCCTCCTGGAAGCCGGCGACCGCGTACTGGTCACCGGCCTCGAGCACAATGCCGTCATGCGCCCCCTGCGCCGGCTGGAAAAAAGCCGCGGCATCACCGTCGACATCCTGCCGATGACCACGGCCGGCCAGCCGGACCCCGCAGTCCTGGAAAACTGGCTGACCAGCCGGCGTTATGCCTTCGCCGTCCTCAACCACGGCTCCAACGTCACCGGCAGCCTGCTCGATCTGGCGGCCATCGTCCCCCGGCTGCGCCGGGAAAGGATTACCGTTGTCGTCGACGGAGCCCAGACCGCCGGAGCCCTGCCCCTGGAAGTGGAGAAGATCGGCCTGGACGTTTTCTGTTTTACCGGCCACAAGAGCCTCCTCGGACCCCAGGGCACCGGCGGTTTTTACCTGCGCCCGGGGCTGCAGCCCCGGCCCCTGATCTACGGCGGCACCGGCAGCCGCTCGGAGGCCGAGGAGCAGCCGGAGTTCCTGCCCGACTACTACGAAAGCGGCACCCCCAACACCATCGGCCTCGCCGGCCTGGCGGCGGCGGCGGCTTTCATCGAAAGGGAATCGCCGGCGGCCATTCACCAGCGGGAACTGCACCTGGTCAGACGGCTGGAGGAAGGCCTGGCCGCCATCCCCGGGCTGACGGTGCACGGCCCGCCCCCAGCGGCCGGCGACCGGCTGCCGGTGCTCTCCTGCACCATCGCCAACCTCTCTCCCTCTGAAATCGGGCTGCAGCTGGAACGCCGCCACGGCATCCTCGTCCGGGTGGGCCTCCACTGCGCCCCCCGGGCGCACCGGACCATCGGCACCTTTCCCACCGGCACCGTCCGCCTGGCCCCCGGCTATTTCAACACCATGGCCGAGATGGAAACCGTCGTCGCGGCCCTGGCGGACATCGCCGCCGCGGCCGGCTGAGGAAAACCAATGGAAAACGATCTGGTGCTGCTGCTTTTTGATTCGATTCACCAGGTAATGCAGGCGGAGCAGCTGCTCGAACGCCGGGGGCTGGCAATCGACCTGGTGCCGGTGCCGAAAGAAATCAGCTCCGACTGCGGCCTGGGCATCACCCTGCCGGCAGCCCAGCTGGCCGCGGCCCGCGCCGCCCTGGAGGCGGCGGCCGCCACCCTCCGTCCCCGGCTTTACCGCCGACTCGGCCGGGGCCGCTATCAGCCCCTGGCCGACCGGGAAACCGGCTAGCGGCCGGTCCGGGCTGCCAGGCCCTGGCGGCCGGCCCAGTCGCGGGCGAAATGCCAGGCGGTGCGGCCATTGTACGCCCCTCGCTGCCGCCCCCAGCGCCGGGCTTCCCGGCGCACGACTTCCGGCTCCGCCACCGCCACTCCCAGCCGGGACAGCCAGTGAAAAACGATCTCCTCGTACTGCTCCCGGCGCAAGGGATGGAAAGCCAGCCAGAGGCCGAAGCGCTCGGCCAGGGAAATCTTCTCTTCCACCGCCTCGCCGGAATGGAGTTCGCCGTCGACCAGGCCGGCGGCCAGGTTTTCCTCCGCGAACTCCGGCAACAGGTGACGGCGGTTGGAAGTGGCGTAAATGAGCACGTTGGCCGGCGTGGCGCTGAGGGAACCGTCAAGGGCCGCTTTTAAAGCCCGGAAATTGGGCTCCTCGGCTCCGAAAGAAAGATCATCGCAGAAGATGATGAACCACTGCGGCCGGCCGGCCAGCTGCACCACGATCTCCGGCAAATCCACCAGGTGGTATTTCTCCACCTCGATCAACCGCAAACCCCGGGGGGCGAATTCGGGGAGCAGGGCCTTGACCAGCGACGACTTGCCGGTACCCCGGGCGCCCCAGAGAAGAACGTTGTTGGCCGGCAGGCCGCTGACGAACTGCTCGGTGTTGCGGACGCAGATCTCCCGCTGCCGCTCCAGGCAGCGCAAATCGTCCAGGCGCAGATCGTGGAGCTGCCGGACCGGGGCCAGATAGCCGCCCCCGGCGGTCGGCCGCCAGCGCCAGGCCCGGCCGGCGGCAAAATCCGGCGGCGCTGCCGGCACCGGCGGCACCAGGCTTTCCAGGCGGGCCAGCAGCCCTTCCACCCTCGGCAAGATTTTTTCCAATTTATCCATGGCGTTGCCCTCCAACAACCGGCTATTCCCGGGCCAGGTCTTTCAATTCCTGCAGCCGCGGCGGCGTAAACTCTTCCCCGCCGCAGACCACCAGGGTATTGTTGTGATACAGGGGTTCATTTTCCAGGTCAAGGGGCGTCGACCGGCAGGCGGCGGGCCACATGGCCGTTCCCGGCAGGGGCGAATACTCGGTCAGCCGGGGTCGCAGGCCCAGGCTCTTGACAAACACAATCGCCTGCCGCACCTGTTCCCAGCGCTGTCCCGGCACCCCCAGCAGCAGGTAGACCTCCACCTGCTCACGGGGGAAGCCGGCGGCCTCGAGGCTGGCAACCGCCCGGGCAAACTCATCCCTGGCCGTCTTGCCGCCCCACTGGCGCTGCAGGCACGTGCAGGCCGTTGGGGGTGTGGAAACGGAGGCCGGCGCCGCCGTTGTCGCCGACCAGTTCGAGAAAGGGCAGCAGATGGCGGTCGGCGTCCAGCAGCAGGGCGTCATCGTAGAAAGCCACGTCGCGCAGGCCCGGAAAACAGGTCCGCCACTGCCGCAGCTCGGCAAAGACCTCGCCGGGGGCCCGGCGCTGGTAAACCGGCCACAGCCGGGCGGCGGCGCAGTAGGGACAGCGGCCGGGACAGCCAAGACTGGTGAGCAGGACCAGGGAGGACAGCTTATCGTACAGATCCCAGGCCGGGGTGACCGAGAACAGGTGGTCGGCGCCCGGAGCTGGCGGCGGCACCAGCTTCCAGGATGCCAGCAGCGCCAGCAGCGGCTCCAGCCGGGTGCCGCTGACAATGGCGTCCGCCCCGGAAAATTGCCGGGCGTGCCGCGGGCAGAGGGTGGGATAAAGGCCGCCGAGGACGACGCGGGCCGTCGGCAGTTCCTCCCGCACGATGGCAATCGCCCGCTGGACGCCGGGGTACCAGTAGGTCATCCGCGAGGTCACCAGCACCACGTCGGGAGTCGGCAGCTGCCGCAGGCACTGGCGGAAAACCTCCTCGGGGATGCCGTAGCGGCAGTAATGGCGCTTTATCCCCCGCAGGGGCTCCGGTTTGGCGATAATTTCCCGGTGATAGTGGCCACGGCCGTCGGCGCGCCGCCGCACCCGGGCCGCCAGCCCGGGCGGCAGCCGGGCATGGTCCAGGCAGTCCAGCAGCCGCACTCCGACCCCCGGCAGTCGCCGCAGACAGGCACCGATATACAGCAGTCCCAGGGGCCGGGCCCAGAGATCATAGGCGGCAAAATCAGTAATCCAGGGATTAAGCAGAAGAATTTCGCTCACGGCCGGCCCAGTCAACAATACTTGACAAACATGGTTCAGTTAATGTATTTATACCCGGAGAACATCATCATTAAATAACAGAAAACCCCGGGAAAATCATGCAAATCATCCAGATACCCGACCGTCTGCCCCTGCTGCCCCGGCGCCGGGAGGTGGTTTTTCCCCATATGGCGCTGGGGATCAAAGTCGACGATGCCCGGGAAATCGCCTTGTTAACCGCCGCCCACCGGGAACGAACCCTGGTGGGCCTGATCAACCCCCGGCAGCCCCTGTCTGCCCCTCCCGCCATGGATGATTTTTATCCCATCGGCACTGCCTGCCTGGTGACCATGGCCCGGCTGGACGGGGAAAACCGGGCTGAATTCACCCTCGAAGGGCTCACCCGGATTTCCTATTTGCGGCTGCTGCCCGGCAGCCGGCCGCTGACCGCCCTGATCAACCCGCTGCCGGAAGCGGACAGGAGCGCCGACGTCACCCTGGAAATGCTCAAGGAAAGCTGCCTGGCGCTGCTGAAAAGCTGCTTCGCCGCCGGCCGGCCCCTGCCGGAACACGCCCTCGGCCTGATCGACAAGGTGGGCAACCCGGGCCGGCTGGCGGATGTCATTACCATCTACCTGCATCCGGATTTCAGCTGCCGGCAGAAGGTGCTCAGCCTCCTCGAGCCCCTGGACCGGCTCAAATTCGTTCATCATCTGCTTCACCGGGCCAAGCAGGAGCTTGACGGCCGGGCAGCGGCCGCCGGCAGCGGGGCCCGGCAGCGGCCGCCGCAAAAACAGAAGGAACAGCTGCTGCGCCAGCAGATGAAAGCCATCCAGCAGGAACTGGGGGAAGAAGACGAAACCCTGGAACAGCTGCGCCAGGTTTTTCGGGAAACGGCCATGGACGAGGGGGTCCGGAAACTGGCCCTCAAGGAACTCGACCGCCTGGAACGGATGAATCCCGCCTCCCCCGACTACCATCTGAACCTCAACTACGTCGAGTACCTGGCGGCCATGCCCTGGGAAAAGGAAACCCGGGACAAGCTTGATTTGGAACACGCGGCAAAAATCCTTGACGAGGACCACCTGGGCCTGGAGAAAGTCAAGGACCGCATCCTCGAACACCTGGCGGTCTGCAAGCTGAAAAACGACCTCAAGGGACCGATCATCTGCCTGGTCGGCCCCCCGGGAGTCGGCAAGACCTCCCTGGGCAAATCCATCGCCCGGGCCATGGGCCGCCAGTTCATCCGCATGTCCCTGGGCGGCATGCGGGATGAAGCGGAAATCCGCGGCCACCGCCGCACCTACGTCGGCGCCATGCCCGGCAAAATCATCCAGGAATTGAAACGGGCCGGCGTCCGCAACCCGGTCTTCATGCTCGACGAGGTGGACAAGCTGGGCCGCGACTTCCGGGGCGACCCGGCCGCCGCCTTGCTGGAGGTCATGGACCCGGAGCAGAATCATACTTTCACCGATCACTACCTGAACGTGCCCTTCGATCTCAGCCGGGTGCTGTTCATCGCCACCGCCAACCAGCTCGACCCCATCCCGGCGCCCCTGCGGGACCGGATGGAGATCATCACCCTCCCCGGCTACAGCGACCAGGAAAAACAAGGCATCGCTTTCCGCTACCTGCTTCCCCGGCAACTGCGCGATACCGGCCTGGAGGCCGGAGAAGTGATGTTCACCGACGAAGCCATGGAGCGGATCATCAACGATTACACCCGGGAAGCCGGTGTCCGCCAGCTGGAGAAAACCATCGGCAAAATCCTGCGCAAGCTGGCCCGCGACAAGGCCGAGAAGCGGCCCCCGACCCGGGCGGTCACCGACCGTTCCCTGGAAGAGTATCTCGGTCCCCCCGAGCACCACCGGGAAGCCGGGGCGGTCAAGGACCGCGTCGGCATCGCCACCGGGCTTGCCTGGACCCCCACCGGCGGCGACATTCTCTTCATCGAAGCCACGATGATGAGCAGCCGGCGGCCAAACCTGACCCTGACCGGCTCCCTGGGCGAGGTAATGAAGGAATCGGCCCTCACCGCCCTCAGCTGCCTGCGCAGCCTGGGGGAGGTTTTGTCCTTGGACACCGAACTCTTTGCCAGCCACGACCTCCACATCCACGTGCCGGCCGGCTCGATTCCCAAGGACGGGCCGTCGGCGGGTCTGACCATCTTCCTGGCCCTGCTTTCCCTGTTCAGCAGCCGGGCCACCGACCACCGGGTGGCGGTCACCGGCGAGCTCACCCTCTCCGGCCGCATCCTGCCGGTGGGCGGCATCAAGGAAAAAGTGCTGGCGGCCCACCGGGCCGGAATCAGGAAAGTCGTTCTGCCAACGGAAAACCTGAAGAACCTGCGAGACATCCCCGCCGACGTCCGGGAAGCCATGGTCTTCACCGGCGTCGACGACCTGGCCGCCGCCATCCCCCTGGTCATCCCCGGCCTGCAGCCCGCCGGCGGCAAGAACGGAAAATACCAGCAGCAGAATACCCGCCCCCAATCGCAGCCGCCATCATAACCGCTCATACCGTCTAACCGCCGGCCGCCGGCAAAAGAGCAGGAAACCATCCTTATTTCCCGATCCGGCCTTGGCCGCCGCCCCGGCGGCGCCGCTTGCCGGACAGTCTTTTTGCCGCCGGCATCCCGGTCCCGTCACTCCCCATTCCCGGAAAAATCCCCGAAAAATTCTTTTAAGTTTTAGGTAAATCTTGCCGAGATGAGAAATTAGCGGGCTATCCATTACAGAAATGTTTTTCCGATGGGGGCCGGCGACCGCTTGGATAACAAAAATGTATCTAAAGTAAAGTCAGGATCAGCTTATTTTTTAATTTTTGCGGGAGGATCAGGTTATGAAGGTGGTTAAATTGTTGCTGGCGCTCAGCATGCTTTTCTGTCTTGTCGCCTGCGGCCAGGTGGTGAAAGAAACCGTCACGCCGGTTCCGGCGGACAAGATCGTGAAAGCGGGCAAGAAAATCGTGGTCGTTCCCTTTGCCGACTACACCCCGGACGGCTGTCAGGACAGCTACTGGCGGCGGAACATTCTGCTGATGGAGGCCCTGCAGGACGAATTTTCCCAGTACGGCCTGCGGACCGCCATCGAGGAGGACGTGGTCCGCTACCTGATGGACAACGGCATTATTTCACCGCCGGAAGTGCTGTTTGCCGGTTCGCCGATGAACGACTACATGAAATCCATGGTGGAGAGCGGCAACTGGTCCAGCCACATGAGTGAAATGATCACTTCCGCCGTCAGCCACAACGAGCAGCTGCAGCTCCAGAAACAGCAGCTGGAAAAGGGCACCCCGGAGGTTCGCACCGCCTCGCTGACCAGCGACCAGGTGATCCACCTGGGCAACAAGTTCAGTGCCGACTACATCATCCGCGGCCGGATCATCGAGTTCGACCAGGGCGATGCCAAGGACAATTTCAACCCCTTCCAGATCGGCCTGCTACCCTTTGCCCTTAACACCAGTCAGCGGGCCCTCTTCGGAGTGGCCAGGTCTGACAACTACGAAATGTTCGACAAGATGGCCATGGGCGGCGTCGCCGGCCTGGCCTTCGGCCACTCGAACAAGAATACCCCCTTTGACGAAGACAAGGACTATGAATCTTCTGGCCACCCGCTGTTCGACCCGGTCAAGGTCAGCGAAGACGACTACCACGAACTCAACACCGCCTTCTGGGGCGCGATGGGCACCGGCCTGGCCTTCCTTTCCCACAACGGCGGCCGGGTTCCCCGGGCGGTGGTCCAGATCCGCATCATGGTCCAGGATGCCATGACCGGCAACCTGATCTGGACCAACCGCTCCCAGGTGGAAGTCACGCCGAAAAGCGTCTATTCCTCCCAGGAGTATCGGGTCCTGGTTTCCCGGGCCATCAAGCAGGCCGCCCAGAGCCTGGTCAGCAACTTTATCGCCACCTGCGAACCGGGCCTGGTACCGCCGAAAGTCGACAAGGCCAAGTGCGACGGGACGGCGGCCGCCCAGCAGGGTTAATCGCAACACGGCAGCATAAAGTCACCCGGCCCCAAGATCCGGGGCTCGGGCGGCCGCAGCCAGTTTAAGGAGAGGTAAATGTTGACCATCACCGGCAAAATCATGACAGGGCTATCCCGCCTCCTGGCCGGCCGCCGGCCGGCCAGAACCATGGCTTTCTTCATCCTGATCGGGCTGCTGGGCCTGCTGCCCCGGCCGGCGGCGGCCGTCGATCCCGGCCAGACCTTCCCCATTTCCGTCATCGGGGAAGACTGGCGCCATTGGGCCAGCACCGGAGCCGACATCTACGGCCGCTTCCTCGACGGCAACGGCCGCTTCAGCGGCGATGAATTCGCCATCTGCACCGCCCCCGGCAACCAGACGGTTCCCACCCTTGCCTACCGGCCCGGCATGACGGTGCTGGTGGCCTGGCAGGACAGCCGGGGCGACGGCGGTTCCGGCTACATCCATTACAATACCATCGATGTTTCCCTCCTGAACCGGGAGGGGCAGAATTTTAACCTGGGAACGGAAACAGCCGTCAATTACACCCCTGTCAACGGCGACCACCTGATTTCCCGCCGGCTGCCAAAAGCCGTCTACAATACCGCTGAAAACCGGTTCTGGCTGGCCTGGATTGAGAGCCGCGACACTTTACAGCGGATAGATGAACGGCCGTTCGGCATCAGTGGCCACAACCAGTACTGGAATATTGGCGACGCCAACTACATCGGCTACGCCACGGTCAACGGCGAAAATCCGGTCGAAAACACCGCCGAGATCATCCGCAATGTCCGCCCGGGTTCCGGCAGCACCGCCCGGCTGATCGCCCACCAGCGGGACGAGGAAAAGGACGTCTACGAATTCGAGTATTTTACCAACGTCAACAATGTTGTCCTCGCCTGCGACGGCTTCAGCAACCAGGTCTTGCTGGCCTGGGAAGGCACCGGCCGCAAGGCGACCCTGACCTGCACTTTCAAAGAACACGAGATAGAATATAATATTTATGATGACGAGGGCAATCTGATCGGCACGGAAACCCGTCCCGAGCACGAAGGCCCGAGCTACGACGACACTTTTTATTCGGAACTGGAGCTAGGGACCTGGGATGACGGCGGCGAAGGTGAAGTTCACATCTTCTCCCTCTTCGACAAGCAGATTCCGCAAACGGTCGTCCGGGCCCTGCGCCTGGATGCCGGCCAGGCTGCCCATTACCCGGCGGTCGCCTTCGAAGCCGGGCACCGCAAGTTCCTGGTGGCCTGGGAGGGCACCGAGGACAACGGCAACAGCAAGATCTACAGCCAGCTGCTTTTCTCCGGCGGCGGCCTCTATGGCAGCAACCAGCTGCTCAGCTTCGCGGACACCGACGGCGACGGCAACCAGGACGAGGAAATGGTCAACTCCAGCCAGACCCGCCCCTATGTCACCGTCAACGAAACCAACCAGCGGTTCTTCGTCGTCTGGCAGGACAGCCGCAACTTCAGCAGCGGCCAGGGACTGGACCTTTACGGCCAGTTCGTCAGCAGCGAAGGCAGCCGCCTGGGAGGCAACTACCTGGTCAACCAGGCGAGCATCGCCCCGGCGGGGCCGGTGACGGCTTTCAACCGCTTTACCCAGCAGTTTTTCACTGTCTGGAAAGACAGCAACACCAATCCCGGCAACACCAACGCTGACATCTACGGTCAGCTGTTCAATCTCGAACAGCTGCAGCTGACCAATGCCGTGCGCCAGGAGACGGTCATTGAACTGCCGGGAACCTGCGGCCAGGACGGGGGCAGCGCCGTCAAGGTAGCTTTTCCCACCACTTACACCGGCTGGAAGTACTGGCAGATCGTCACCCTGAAAAACACCGGCGACCAGTCCCTGACGGTGGCCGGCACGGCGATGTTTCCCGATGACGCCGCCTATAGCGTTTACGGTCTGGAAGCGGGCACCCGGATCCTGCCGCAGGAAAAGCTCACTTTCACCATTCTCTACCAGCCGATGCATTCAGGCAGCAACAACGCCATTTTCACCACCGCCTTTACCCAGGTCGGCGACAACCAGGAAGCCGCTCGGAGTTTCAACTGCCGGCTGGATCTCCAGGGACGGGCCTGGGGCAGCAACGCCTTTTACGAAAAGGAGAGCTTCACCGCCGACCTCAACCACCTGACGACCATCAACGCCCTCACCGGGCAGGCGGGACACCTCTACGTTCTCCTGACCCACGTCCCGGTCTCCGGGGGAACAATTTACGCCCTGCGGGGAGACAGCACCATTGTTCCCTTCCCCTACAACAGCACGGACGGCTGGCAGAACCTGTTCTACGCCTACGACACCATGAGCATGCCGTTTGACACCGTCTGGTTTTCCCAGGCGGACTTTCGCCAGATCGGCTGCAGCCAGTGCCTGGGACCGGCGGCCGGCAACAGTTACGGCGAGGAAATTTTCTTCGGGGAAATGCCCCTCAACCTGCCCAGCAACCGGCCCTACAACAGCAGCATCGATTTCCGCTACCTGGCCGGCGACCTCTACCTGGCCACCTACGTGGCCGACGGCACTCCCGGACAGGCCTTCGATTTCAACCACGGCCTGATTGAACTGCAAAAATTGAAGATTCACAGCCTGGCCGGAACCTGGAGGGTAGCTTCCGAATATTACGGGCAGACCCGGGTTCATCCGGACCTGCTCCAGGTCCAGGAAGCCGCCGGCCAGCTCACGGCCGTCTGGGGCAAATACCATCCGGAAATCAGCTACAGCAACAGCGAGTCGGCCTACATCATTAAGTTTACCCTAGCCGGCTACCAGTACACCTACGTCATCAACCGGCTTGACGCCCATCGTTTCAGCGGCTATTACGACTGCGAATACCAGGGCAAGCAGGTGGTCGACCACGCCCCGGTAAGCGGTGAACGCCTGCGGTAAAAGAAATCAAATCAGTAAAATAAAATGAAAAAGCGGATCTTGCGATCCGCTTTTTTTTGCTTTTTTGCGGCCGCCAACGGCCGACCCTGGCAATCAGTCTGCCAGTCTGGGCAGCAGGCGGTAAAGCTGATCCAGCAGCTCGCGGTAAAGCTGATCCAGCAGCTCCGGGGTGGTATCATGTTCGATCCAGCTGCAGGCGGCCAGCTCCCCGGCGGTGGGCAGCTGCCGGGCTTCCAGCTGCCGGGCGGCAATCTGCCGGTCGGCATCCGAGAGGTCGCCGCCCTTTTCCTCCCGGCGCTGCAGCCGTTCAGCCACCACCTCCCAGGGGGCCGTACAGGAAACCACCTTGACCGGCACCTGCCGGTCGCCGGCCAGCTCCAGGAAAAGCTGCCGCTGCCAGCGGCTGAGACAGGTGGCATCGACAATCACTCCCCGACCGGCCTCCAGTTCCCGGTCCGCCCGGCGGGCCAGGGCATCGTAGGTGCTGCGGGTCATCACCGGGGAATAGAGACCCTCCTGGAAAGCGGCCCCGGCGGCCGCCGTCGGCGGCAGACCCGCCAGCTCCTTGCGCACCTGGTCGGAACGCAGCCAGAGAAAGCCGCTCAGGCCCGCCAGGGCGCCGGCCAGGTAGCTTTTGCCGCTGCCGCTGATGCCGGTCACCAGGAGCAACATCGGGGCCGCCGGCTGGTAGGTATAGACCGTGGCCAGCCGGAAGTAGCGCCGGGCCCGGGCGGCGGCCCGCTCTTTCTCGGCCGCCGGCAGGGAGGGGTCGTCAAGCAGAAAGCTGATCACCTTGCCGCGCACGTAGGCGCGGTAGCATTTGTACAGGGGCAGCAGTTGCCGGCCGTCGGCATCGTCGAAACTGCCGGCAAATTCCGCCAGGAAAACCGCCGCCAGGTCGTAACGGTCGTGGTAGTCGAGATCCATGGCCATGAAGGCAATGTCGGCAACCACGTCGATGAGGCGAAAGCGGTCGTTGAACTCGATGCAGTCGTAGATGTCCAGGTGGTCGTTGGTGAAACAGACGTGTTCCATGTGCAAATCGCCATGGCACTCCTTGATCATCCCGGCCGCCACCCGGCGGGCAAAAAGATCCTCGTGCGCGGCAAAAAAACGCTCGTTGTAGTCAATCAGGCGCCGATAGTCAGCCTCCGACAGGCAGCGGCCGAGATACTTCTCCGTCTGGGTGAAATTCTCCCGGATGTTGTAAGCCACCGTGTCCAGAGTGCCGAAACTGCCGTCGTCGATCACCGCCGCCTGGCGGTAAAACTCGGCCAGCCGGCGGGCCAGCCGGCGGACGTGGGCCGGCGTCAGTTCTCCCCGCGCCAGCAGGCGGACCATCAACCGCTCCCGCGGCAGTTTTTTCATCACCACGGCATAATCGACCACTTCCCCCTCGCCGCCAAAGAAATAACCCTCCCGGCGTTTGACGATCGGCTCGACCCGCAGGTAGACACCCGCGCTCAGCCGCCGGTTGAGCCGCAGCTCCTCCTGGCAGTAAAACTTTCTCTTTTCCAGGGTCGAGTAGTCGATGAAGCCGAAATCCACCGGCTTCTTGATCTTGTAGACCAGCTGGTCGGCGATAATCACCCAGGAGATGTGGGTTTGCAGCAGCTCAACATGGGCGGCGGGCGGCGTATGACGATCTGGACGTTGCAGGTCGGTAATCATGGCGGGCAGGCTGGTACTGGTCATGGGAAAACTCCAGGCAGGATTCAGCAGGCAAAATGACTGTCAGAAACCGGGTGCGGCGCCGCCGCGAGGAAAAAGCCGGCGGCGGGCAAAGGGAAAACGCCGCTTTCAACTTAACGGCGGATTAATCAAAAACTGCTCGGCCAGGCCGGCGGCCCGGCTGCCCTCGACCACCACCTTGCGGCCGGCGACCTTCAGTTTGCCGGCGCAGAACAGCCGCACCGCCTCGGGGTAGATCCGGTGTTCGCAGCGCAAAATCCTCGCCGCCAGGGAATCCTCGTCGTCGTCGGGCAGCACCGGCACCACCGCCTGGAT
>JAFDMG010000085.1 GCA_019306045.1 Deltaproteobacteria bacterium
TGACGAACGACAGAGTTTACCTGACAGGAGAGAAAAAATGCCGAAAATGAAATCCAACAGCGGCGCCCGGAAGCGTTTCCGGACCACCGGCAGCGGTAAAATCGTGCGCCGCAAGGCGTACGCCAGCCACCTGCTGAGCTGCAAATCACGCAAGAGGAAGCGGAACCTGCGTAAATCAACCATCGTCTCCCCGGCCAACGCCCGGGGCGTCGTTCGGATGCTGCCCTACCTGTAAAGCGGCAGTTTCACCGTTTTAATCACCGTACCCGGGGCGGCAGCCATTCCCCCGGGTTGAAATTTTTCAAGGAGTTTTCCCATGCCCAGAGTTAAAGGTGGATTCAAGGCCCGGCGCCGGCACAAGAAGGTCCTGAAAGGTGGATTCAAGGCCCGGCGCCGGCACAAGAAGGTCCTGAAACTGGCCAGCGGCTACCGTGGAGCCCGGAGCAAGCTGTACCGCAACGCCACGGAAACCGTGGACCGGGCGCTCAATTACGCCTACCGCGACCGCCGGGTGCGGAAACGGGAGTTCCGCTCCCTGTGGATCACGAGAATCAATGCCGCCGCCCGCTTGCACGGCATGTCCTACAGCAAGTTCATCAATGGTCTCAGCAAGGCCAATGTCGACGTTGACCGCAAGGTTCTGGCCGACATCGCCGTTCACGACCCGGCGGCCTTCGGCAAGTTCGTCGATCTGGCGGCGGCGGCGCTGAACGGCTAGGAGCAATGAAAGAAAAGCTCCACAAACTGCTGCACGAGGGGCGCAAGGCCCTGGAGGCAGCAGTTTCCGTTGAGGAGATCGAAGAGCTGCGGGTGCGCCTGCTGGGGCGCAAGGGCGAAATCACCAACCTGCTGAAGGCCCTTGGCAAGCTGCCGGCTGACCAGCGGCCAGTGGTCGGCAAACTGGCAAACGAGGTCAAGAGCCAGCTGCTGGAGACCCTCGAGCAGGTCAAGGCGAGGCTGATCCAGCTGGCCCAGGAAGAGGAACTGGCCAGCGGCACCATCGACATCAGCCTGCCCGGCCGGCGCCAGTTTTACGGCCACCTGCACCCGGTTTCCCTGGTCGTCGACGACATCACGACGATTTTCACCCGTATGGGGTTCGCCACCGCCCGGGGACCGGAAGTCGAGCTCGACTACTACAATTTCGAGGCCCTCAACATTCCCCGGGACCACCCGGCCCGGCAGATGCAGGATACCTTCTACGTTAGCGACGACGTCGTCCTGCGCACCCACACCTCACCGGTGCAGGTTCGGGTGATGGAAAAACAGCCGCCGCCGGTGGCGGTCATCGTCCCCGGCAAAGTCTACCGCTGCGACTCCGACCTGACCCACACGCCCATGTTCCACCAGGTGGAGGGGCTGATGGTCGACCGGCAGATAACCTTTGCCGATCTCAAGGGAGTGCTGACCGATTTCCTCCACCTTTTTTTCGACCCCCGGATCAAGGTGCGCTTCCGTCCCAGCTACTTCCCCTTCACCGAGCCCAGCGCCGAGGTGGATATCGCCTGCGTCATCTGCCGCGGGCGGGGCTGCCGGGTGTGCGGCCATACCGGCTGGCTGGAAGTGCTCGGCTGCGGCATGGTGGATCCGGCCGTTTACCAGGCGGTCGGCTACGACCCCGAGACCGTCAGCGGCTTCGCTTTCGGCATGGGCGTCGAACGGCTGGCCATGCTGCGCTACGGCATCGACGACCTGCGCCTTTTTTTCGCCAACGATCTCCGCTTTCTCGGGCAATTCTAGGGGTAACCGATGAACATCAGCTGGAAATGGCTGGGTGAATTTGTCGATCTCACCGGCATCACCCCGGAAGAAGCCGCCGATAAACTGACCATGTCCGGCCTGGAAGTGGCCGGAGTCACCTCGACCATGGCCCCCGGCCTGGAAAAGGTGATTACCGCCAGAATCACCGCCCAGGAAAAACATCCCCAGGCGGACAAGCTTTCCCTGTGTACCGTGGACGACGGCCGGCAGACCTACACAATCGTCTGCGGCGCCAGCAACATGAAAGCCGGCGACCACGTCGCCCTGGCCCCCGTGGGCACCAAACTGCCCAACGGCCTGCAGATCAAAAAAAGCAAAATCCGGGGGGTCGTCTCCGCGGGCATGCTCTGCTCAGCGGCGGAACTGGGGCTGGAGGAAGAATCCACCGGCATCCTGATCCTGCCCCCCGACACGCCCCTGGGCGAGCCGGTATTTTCCTGCCTGGGACTCGACGACCATGTCCTCGAAATCGAAATCACTCCCAACCGGGGGGACTGTCTGAGCGTCATCGGCGTCGCTCGGGAAATCGCCGCCCTCTACGAGCGCCGGTTTAGCTACCCGGCTCCCAAGGTCAGCGGCGGCGAACCACCGACCCCGGAACTGATCACCATTGACATCGAAGACCCGGAACTCTGCCCCCGCTACGTCGGCCGCATAGCCCGGGAGCTTGTCATCGCCGAATCACCCCTGTGGCTGCAGCAGCGGCTGGCGGCCGCCGGCGTCCGGGCGATCAACAACATCGTCGACATCACCAATTACGTCATGCTGGAAACCGGCCAGCCCCTGCATGCCTTTGACCTGGAAAGGGTCCGGGACCGCCGGATCATCGTTCGCCGGGCCGGCGGGGACCGGGAGTTTACCACCCTGGACGACGTCAAACGGCAACTCGACCCCGACACCCTGATGATCTGCGACGGTCAGGGGCCGGTGGCCATCGCCGGCATCATGGGCGGCCAGAATTCCGAAATCACCGCCACCACCACCCAGGTACTGATTGAAAGCGCTTTTTTCCAGCCGGCATCCATCCGCCGCTCTTCCCGGCTGCTGGGCCTGGCAACCGAAGCCTCTTACCGCTTCGAGCGCGGCGTCGATCCCGAAGGCTGCGGCCTGGCCGCCGACCGGGCCGTCGCCCTGCTGGTGGAACTGGCCCAGGCGCAGCCGGCCGGCGGTCGGCTGGACGCCAATCCCCGGCCTTACCAGGCCCCGGAAGTCACCATCCGCACGGACTACTGCAACCGGCTGTTGGGCATTGAGCTGGAACCGGCGGCGATTGAAAACATCCTCGCCCGACTGCAGCTGCAGCCCCGGGAAACCACCCCCGGCACTTTTACCACCCGCATCCCGGGATACCGCTTCGACCTGGAAAGGGAAGCCGACCTGATCGAGGAAGTGGCCCGGCTTTACGGCTACCACCACCTGCCCACCACCCTGCCCCTCATCCGGGAAAGGGGCGGCGGCAGCGCCGATGACAGCCTGCTGGCGGCCGTCAAGGAACTGGCCGTGGCCTACGGCTACTGCGAGGCGGTCAATTACAGCTTCATGGATCCCAAGGCTTTGGACATGCTTGGCATCCCGGCCGGGGACGAACGCCGCCGGCTGGTGCAACTGCGCAATCCCCTCAACGAGGAGATGTCGGCAATGCGCACCACCCTGCTGCCGGCGCTGCTGCACAACCTGAGCACCAACTTCCGGGCCTCCTGCCGGAACATCCGTCTTTTCGAACTGGGCAAGATCTTCATTGCCGTCGAGGGAGAAAAACTGCCCGACGAAAGGCTCTGCCTGGCCGGAGCCGCCACCGGCACCCGCTACCGGGAGCATTTCGCCGCCCCCGAAGCCAATATCGATTTTTACGACCTCAAAGGTTTCATCGAAGAGCTAGCCGCCTTTTTTCACCTCGATTTTGCCTTTGACCGGCAGGGGATCGAACTCTACCACCATCCCGGCCGGGCGGCGGCAATTATGCTTGGCGAGCGGCAAATCGGCAGTCTCGGCCAGCTGCATCCCGACATCAGCGACTACCTGGACATCAATCAGGAAATCTTTGTTTTTGAGCTGGCATTGCCGTCCCTGCTCGCGGCCGCCGGCCGGCGGCCGGTCTTTCAGGCCCTGCCCCGCTACCCGGCTTCCTACCGCGATCTGGCCATCGTGGTTGACCGGCAGCTGCCGGCCGCCGAACTGGTCAGGACCATCAGGGAAGTCAGCAAACTGATTGCCGCGGTGGAAATTTTCGATGTCTATGAAGGAAACCAGATCCCTGCCGATAAGAAAAGTATCGCTGTCCGGCTCACCTTCCGGGACCTGAATAAAACCTTGACAGACAAAAAGGTAAATGCCATTATTGACAAAATTACACGACGACTGCAACAGGAATTCAGCGGTGAAATACGCTGATTTTTTGTGGAGAAAGCAGGACCACACCAGAGGTAGGAAATGACCAAAGCGGATATCGTTGAAACAATTTACGAGAAAGTTGGCCTCTCCAAGCGGGAATCGGCCCGAATCGTCGACATGATTTTTGAAATCATGAAAGACAAACTGGAAAACGGCGAAAACGTGAAAATTTCCGGCTTTGGCAGCTTTACCATCCGGGACAAGAAAGCCCGGCGGGGGCGCAACCCTCAGACCGGCGAGGAGATCATCATTTCAGCCCGCCGGGTCCTGAGTTTCAAACCCAGCAACGTCCTGCGGAAACATATCAACAACAGTTGATGAGCCAGCTGGTTTATGGGCGCTGACCGGATTCCTGACAAGCTGTTTTTTCGTATCGGTGAAGTCAGCGAGATTGTTGACGTCAAACCTTACGTTTTGCGTTACTGGGAATCGGAATTCGACCTGATCGCCCCGGAGAAAAGCAACTCCCGGCAACGGCTCTACCAGCGCAAGGACCTGGAACTGTTGCTGGAAATCAAGCGCCTCCTTTACGACGAAGGCTTTACCATCGCCGGGGCGCGGAAAAAGCTGAAACAACTGAGCAGCAAAAACAGGAAAAACCGGCATAGCCAGCCGGCGGCAGCCAGCCAGGGAGACAGCAAGCTGCTGGCGTTAATGCAGCGCGAACTGCAACAAATCAAGGAGATGTTACGCACCGGGCAGTCCTGAACGCGGCGAGCCGGTTCTTATTTCCTTTGCCAACTATCCTTCATCAATCAACGGGGCGTGGCGCAGTCTGGTAGCGTACCTGAATGGGGTTCAGGTGGTCGGAGGTTCAAATCCTCTCGCCCCGACCAGATCGAGAAACAGCGGCTGCCTGCGGGCAGCCGCTGTTTGTTTTTTCCGCAAGCAACATCACCCAACTGCTGCCGGCTCCGCACGGCTTCCCGGGTTTGCCGGCACATCGACGACAGGCCAAATCGCATGCATGCCATCCGTCGCCTGGCGCTACTGTCCCTCGCCTTCGCCTTGCTGATCTTTCCAGGCTGTGGTCAGCAGTCGTCCCAGGAACAGCAGCCATCGCCGCAGGAGCGGCAGCATCAGGGGAAAAAAAACGGCCTGACCCTCCATCCCGGCAAGCTGCTGGTCTTGACCCGCAACATCCCCACGGTTTACTACGAAGGTCCGGAGGGAGAAATGGGCTTCGAGTACGACCTGGTCAAGGATTTCGCCGCCCACCTGGGGTTGAAACTGGAACTCAAGGTCATGGATTCGGTCTCTGCGGTACTCCAAGCCATGGAACGCGGCCAGGCCGACCTGGCCGCCGCCGCCCTGACCCTTACCCCGGAGCGGCAAAAACGGTTCACTTTCGGACCGAAATATTTCACCGTCCAGCAACAGGTGGTCGGCAACCGCCGGCGGCCCTACCCCCGGACAATCGAGGAACTGGCAAACTTCGAGCTGGTCGTGCTGGCCAACTCCAGTTATGTTGAACGCCTGCGGGAACTGCGCCGGCAGCACCCGCACCTGCACTGGCGGGAAACGGATGATTACAGCACCGACCAGCTGTTGGCCCGGGTATGGCGGGGGGAAATCCCCTGCACGGTCGCGGACTCGAACATCATCGCCATCAACCGCCGCTACTTTCCCGAACTGGTGGTGGCCTTCCCCATCAGCGAGGAGCAGCCTCTGGCCTGGCTGGTCAACCGGCGGGAAAAGCGGCTGCTGGCCAGGCTGCGGCAATGGTTTGCCGCCTACCAGGACAGCGGCCGGCTGGCGGAACTGAAAGAACGCTACTACGGCTATATCGAAATCTTCGACTACGTTGACACCAAGGTTTTCATCCGTCTCATCAAGGAGAAGCTGCCCCGCTATCGCCGCTACTTCGTCACCTATGGCCGCCGGCATGGCATTCCCTGGACGCTGCTGGCCGCCAAGGCCTACCAGGAATCCCACTGGGATCCCGAGGCCACCAGCCCCACCGGCGTCCGGGGCATCATGATGCTGACCAACAAGACCGCTGCCGACCTGGGGGTCAAAGACCGCCTGGACCCCGAGCAAAGCATCGCCGGCGGCGCCGCTTACCTGCGGAACCTTCTCGACCGCCTGCCTGACACCATCCCGGACAACCAGCGGCTGGCCTTCGCTGTCGCCGCCTACAACATCGGCATGGGGCACATCTACGATGCCCGGGTGCTGGCCAGAAAGCTGGGCCTGGACCCGGACAGCTGGAAGGACATCAAAAAGGTGCTGCCCCTGCTGTCGCGGAAAAAATATTACCGCTCCCTGAAACACGGCTACGCCCGGGGTGATGAAGCGGTGCGCTACGTGGACCGCATTTTCAATTACCGCAACATCCTGGAACAGAAGCTGGGCCTGCTCTCGGCCCATCCCGGATAACGGCGTTCCCCGCCGGCCGTGAACGGCCGGCTCCCCGCGGTTGCCGCTGCCGGCAACCGCGATCAATCAGCCGCAATCCCTCACGCCACCCTTGACAGGCACGATGACGCTGACCATATTTGGCCTATATCCTCGCCATGCGGCATCCCGGCGGCCGCTGCCAGGCCGCAGTTTCCGGAACGCCGCCGGCAAACACAAAAAAATTAGGAGCAGCAACCGATGCAACAAGATACTCTTCACCTGGTCTGTCCCGCCTGCCTGGCAATCAACCGCCTGCCGGCCGCCCGGCTGGGCGCCGGTGCCCGCTGCGGCAAATGTCACCAGCCGTTGTTTACCGGCCAGCCGGTGGCCATGGACGGCCGCGCTTTCGACAAACACCTGCGGCACAACGACATCCCGCTTTTGATCGATTTCTGGGCCCCCTGGTGCGGCCCCTGCCGGATGATGGGTCCGGCGTTCGCCGCCGCCGCCGGTCAGCTGGAACCCCATTTCCGTTTGGGAAAAGTCAACACTGAAGAGGAGCAGGCCGTGGCCGCCCGGCTGGGCATCCGCAGCATTCCCACCATGATCAT
>JAFDMG010000086.1 GCA_019306045.1 Deltaproteobacteria bacterium
TAAAATTGGTGACAAAGCCGTTTATCCCGGGCACGGGGTGGGTGAAATCAAGGCCATCGAACACAAGGAAATCATGGGCAAGAACCAGGAATTCTACATTTTCCTGACCCTGGACAGCGGCATGACCATCATGATCCCCAAGGCCAATACCAAGCACGTCGGCCTGCGCCGGCTGGTAAACGCCAGCGATGTCCCCCGGGTTTTCGAAATTTTGAAAAAGAAGAAAGTCAAAATCGCCAGCCAGACCTGGAACAAGCGCTACAAGCTTTTCAACGACAAAATCAGGCGCGGCTCCATTTTTGAAATCGCCGAGGTCCTGCGCGACCTGATTCTCATCAGCAGCAACAAAGATCTTTCCTTCGGAGAACGGAAAATGATGGACACGGCCAAGACCCTGCTGGTCAAGGAACTGGCCCTGGCCACCGCCAAGAAAGAACAGGCGGTCGAGGAGAAAATCGAGAACATTTTCATGTGACCCGCCGGCAGTCCCGGGCCACGCTTTTCTCCCCCCTGGCCGTGCACCGTTTTTCGCGCCAACCTTCATGGAGGAATGATTGACTTTCTTTCGCTTGCTGGTTCTGCTGGTGGGTTCCCTGCTCTCCTACCAGATCATCTATACCAACACCTATCGCATCGATTACTCGATCATCGGCCTGTTCACCTCCCTGCTGTTCATCCTCTACACCTTCTACCTGGTTTCCCAGCTGAAAAAAGTGCCGTTGCGCACCATCCTCGGGGGCCTGATCGGCCTGCTGGTGGGCCTGTTCATCGCCAATCTGCTTTTTCACGGCATCCTTTTCAACCTGTTTGACGATCCGAAGATCAATTTCATCTTCTATATTTTCATCTATTCCCTGTTCGCCTACGCCGCCCTGGAAATCGGGCTGAAAAAGGGGGACGAGTTCGATCTCATCCGCTCCCTGACCCTGAAAGGAATCAAGGGCAGCGAAAAGCTGGTGGACACCTCGGTGATTATTGACGGCCGCATCGCCGATTTGACGGAAACCGGCTTTCTTGAAGGCACCCTGCTGATCCCCCAGTTCGTCCTCCAGGAACTGCAGCACATCGCCGACTCCACCGACCCGCTGCGCCGCACCCGCGGCCGGCGCGGCCTGGACGTACTGAAACGGATGCAGAACCAAACCCACATCCAGATAAAAATCATCGACGACGACCTGCCCCGCATTAAGGAAGTGGACGCCAAGCTGGTGGCCCTGGCCAAAAAGAAGCAGGCTAAAATCATCACCAACGATTTCAATCTCAACAAGGTCGCCGACCTGCAGGGCGTTGAGGTTTTGAATATCAACCAGCTGGCCAACGCCCTGAAGCCGGTGGTCCTGCCGGGGGAAACCCTGAAAGTGCTGATCATGAAGGAGGGCAAGGAACCGCTCCAGGGAATCGGCTACCTGGACGACGGCACCATGGTGGTGGTGGACAACGCCAAGCACCTGGTGGGGGAAACCCTGAAGGTGACGGTCACCAGCGTCCTGCAGACCACCGCCGGGCGGATGATCTTTGCCCGCCAGCAGAACGGGGGCAACAACCATTAGCGCAAGCAAGGCCGCTGCCGGCCCGGCCGGCGGCGGCAACCAAGCGCCAACCGCGGGGAGGGGCAACCCTCCCCTGTTCGTGAGGCCGGCGGTCAACGGCCGGGAAAACCACGACGGCAACGGCAAAGCATGAATTCGGCTCCCAACCCCAAGGTTCTGGTCATCATCCTGGCGGCCGGCAGCAGCCGGCGCTGCCCCGGCAGCCGGCCGAAACAACTGCTGCCGCTGGCCGGCAAACCCCTTTTTCTTCACAGCGTGGAAACCTTTCACCGCCTGGCCGCCGTCGAGCGGCTGGTCATCGTCGGGCCGGCCGGCGACCGTAGCGCCCTGGCAGAGATCAGCGAATTGACCGCCGGCCTGGACAAAGTCGAGCAAGTCATCCCCGGCGGCGACAGCCGCCAGGAATCGGTTTACCGGGGCCTGCGCTGGCTGGCGGCCGCGGCGGCCGACGACGACCGCGTGCTGATTCACGACGGCGTCCGTCCCCTGGTCAGCGGTGCCCTGATCGAGCGGGTACTGGCGGCCATCGACCAGCGGACCATGGTCGTCCCGGTAATCCGGCCGCCGGAAACGGTGAAAATGCTCTCGCCGGCCGCCGGCCAGGTGGCGAAAACCCTGGAGCGGGAAAAAATCGGCCTGGCCCAGACCCCCCAGGGAGCCTGCTTCGGCCGGCTCTGGTCGGCCTACCGCCGGCTGGCGGCCAACATTTCGGCGGCCATCACCGACGATGCCCACCTGCTGGAGCTGGCGGACAAAGAGACGGTCATCCGCTGGGTCGAGGGAGAAAAAGAAAACCTGAAGGTCACCTACCCGGAAGATTTGCCCCTGGCCGAATTTCTCCGGCGGCAACGGCAGGGCAAAACCGGCCAGGCGGCCAGGGAGGAGATCATGGTGTGCACCGGTTTCGGCTATGACGTCCACCGGCTGGTCAAGGGCCGGCCGCTGGTGCTTGGCGGGGTGGCAATTCCCCATCACCTCGGCCTCGAAGGCCATTCCGACGCCGACGTGGCCTGCCACGCCATTGTCGACGCCATTCTCGGCGCCTGCGCCGCCGGCGACATCGGCCGGCATTTTCCCGATACCGACCCCCGCTACCGCGGGGCCGACAGCCTGGAATTTATCCGGGCGGCGGTGGCCATTGCCCGCGACCGGGGGTTTACTCTCCAGTCGATCGATGTTACCATCGTCGCCCAACAGCCGAAACTGGCTCCCCACCTGCCGGCCATGCACCGGGCAATCTCCGCCGCCATGGAACCGTCATCCTGCCAGTTGAACCTCAAGGCAACCACCACGGAAAGGCTGGGATTCACCGGCAGGGAAGAGGGCATTGCCGCCTACGCCGTGGTCAGCGCCGCCCGGAAACAACCGGGAGCCTGACCGCGGGCAAAATTTTGCCATCGGGGGCCGAACAGATCCATGCGTCGCTTTTTTCGCGCCGATTCCTTTGCCACTTTTCTGCTGATTTCGGCGGCCTTTCACCTGCTCTTCCTGCTGGGCTGGCCCCACCGGCGGCGGACCGGCCTGCTCAGCAGCAACCAGATCGCCATTCAGCTGCTGGCCCGCCGGCCGCACTCCCGGCGGGCGGCCGCCGGCAAACGGCCGGTGCCCCGCAAAAAAGCGACGGTCACCAAGAAAAAGAAAATCAAGGTGGCCGGAAAAGCCAAATCCAGGCCGGTAAAAAAACAAACCGCCAAACGCCGGCGGCCGCCAACGGTGAAAAAAAACGCCCTGGCGACCATCAGAAAACGCTACGCCCGGGCACAGCAGCAGCGGGAGCTGGAGAAAATCAGGAAAAAGCTGGCGGCCGCCGAGCAACCGGCGGCCGGCGCCACGCCGGCCGGCCAGGCCCGGGTGATGCTCTACGCCGAGCAGCTGAAAGCCCTGATCACCAGCAACTGGAACCTGCCGGAGCTCCTGGCGGGGAAAAAGCTGTCGGCCACCGTCTCCCTGGTCATCGATCGGGCCGGCAACCTGCTGGAACAGAAAATAGAACGCCTGTCCGGCAACCAGCTTTTCGACGATTCGATCATGCAGGCCATCAAAAGAGCGGCGCCCTTTCCCCCTTTTCCGCCGGTCATGCGCCAGGACCGGGAAGAATTCGTGATTACCTTTGAACCGCGAGACCTCGCCGATACCGACTAGGACAACAACATGGCAACCAGACCCAGCAAAAAAAATGGCTTCTTCTTTTTCCTGACCCGGGCGGCGACCGCCCTCCTGCTCCTGGGTCTCCTGCTGCCGGCCCCGGCGGCGCGGGCCAAGGTTTACCTGGAGATCAACCAGCCCAACATCCGCAAGATTCCTCTGGCCGTCGCCCCCTGGAAGTCCCTGACCGGGCCCGGCAAGCCCGACAAGCTCGCCGACGACTGCCGGCGGGTGATGGTGCACGACCTGGATTTCTCCACTTTCTTCGACGTCCTTGACGACCAGTCCACCTACCTGGAAGACCCGCGCAAGACCGGGGTTGCCCTCGGCACCTTCAACTTCAACGACTGGTCCCTCATCGGCGCCGAGCTGCTGATCAAGAGCGGCTACTACCTAGAGGGAGATCAGCTGGTGGTCGAGCTGCGCCTGTTCAACATCTTTTCCCAGAAAATGATCCTTGGCAAGCGCTACCGCGGCCGCCGGCAGGACTACCGGCTGATCGTCCACAAGTTCTGCAACGAAGTGGTGCAGACGATCACCGGCCTGCCGGGCGAGTTCTCTTCCAAGATCGCCTTTGTCGGCCGCCGGCCCGGCAGCCGGGCCAAGGAAATCTACATCATGGACTACGACGGCGCCAACCTGCGCCAGGTCACCTTTGACCGTTCCATCGATCTCTCCCCGGCCTGGTCCCCGGACGTCCGCAAGCTGGCCTACACCACCTACCGCAATCACAATCCCGACCTCTACGTCTTCGACTTCTACAGCGGCAAAAAAAAGCTGCTGGCCAACCAGAAAGGCCTCAACGCCGCCGCCGACTGGTCGCGGGACGGCCGGAAGATCGTCCTGATGCAGACTTTCAAGAACAATGCCGAAATCAGCGTCATCTCGGCCCTCACCGGCCGCCTGATCAGCCGGCTGACCAAGAACTGGGCCAACGAGGCTTCCCCCTGCTGGTCGCCGGCGGGCAACGAGATCGTCTTCGTTTCCGACCGCGCCGGCAGCCCGCAGATCTACATCATGGATGACCGCGGCGGCCATTTGCGCCGGCTGACTTTCACGGGCAACTACAACGCCGACCCCGACTGGTCGGCTTACAGCAACCGCATCGTTTTCGCCTCCATTATCGACGGTCATTTCCAGGTCTGTTCCATCAACCCGGACGGCAGCGGCCTGCGGCAGCTGACCTACCTGCAGGGCGACTGCGAAACCCCCAACTGGTCGCCAAACGGCCGCCACATCGTCTTCACCGCCAACACTTCGGGCCGCAAGCGGCTGATGGTCATGGACCTGGAAGGGCACAACATCAGGCAGCTCATCGGCAGCTCCCTGGAGCAGCAGAGTCCCGACTGGTCGGCAAACCAGTAAAAAAATGTTTTTCTTTGTCCGTCGTCCCTTAATCTTACCCCTTGATTTTTTCCCGGAAAGCGGTTATGAAAATCATAACGTTCTGCTAACTTTTGCCCCAAAGCCTGGAAAGGAGATTCCCCGATCATGAAGTATGCCAAATCCATTATCCTGCTGGTAATGCTGGCTTTTGTCGCCATCATGATGACCTCCTGCGCCGTCTGTCAGAAAAAACCCCTCAAGGAAGAAGCCGTCTCCCAGCCGGCGGCCATGACCAGCCCGGCCCCGACGGCGGCGGCCGAGGAAAAATCCTCGATGCAGGAAGACACCCTGGCGGCCGGCGCCCTGGCAGTCGGCAGCCGCCTGGAAGCGATCTACTTTGATTTCGACAAGTATGAACTCAAGGACGCCGCCCGGGAAACCCTGGCCAAAAACGCCCAGTTGCTGAAAGACAATCCCAACCTGGTCATCCGTCTGGAAGGCAACTGTGACGAACGCGGTTCTAATGAGTACAACCTGGCCCTTGGTGAACGCCGGGCCAACAGCGCCAAAAAATACCTCGTTTATCTGGGCATCTCTCCCGACCGGCTGGAAACCATCAGTTACGGGGAGGAGAAACCGGTGTGCATGGAGCACAACGAAAGCTGCTGGTCGCGGAACCGGCGGGTGGATTCGATAATCATCTCCAAGTAACCGGCAGGAAAAAGAAACGGCAACCGGCGGATGACCTGCAAATACCTCGCTCACCTGTTCCTCGGCGGCCTGTTGCTGGCCGGCCTGCTGACCGGTTGCGTCAGCGACCAGGCCTATGTGGAGCTGGACAACCGGGTCAGCAACCTGCAGCAGCAGGTTGCCGCCCTGGAAAAGAAACAGGCGGAAAATTTCCGCCGGTGCAGCAACGACCTGCAGAAACTGACAGCCGACACCAATGTCAAGCTTGACAGCCTGGAAACCGAACTGCAGGTGCTGTCGGCCAATATCGAGGAAACGCACGCCGCCCCCCGGGAGCTGCCGGCGGTGGAGAACAAAGACCTGCAACTGATGTTCGACCGCCTGGACGCCCGGTTGCAGAAACTGGAAGCCGAAATGCAGCAGCTGCAGCAGTCGGGAGCCATCAAGCCCGGGGCTGCAGCTGCCGCCGCTTCTACCACCTCGCCGGCCAAGACGGCCAAGAAAACCAAAACCGGGGCCCCGGCGGCCGCTGGATTGCAGAAACCCGGAGCCCGGGAAAAGGCCGTTTACGACGACGCCTACGCCGCCTTCAAACGGGGCGACTACCAGACCGCCAGGAAAAAATTCAAGAAGTTCATCGCCGCCTTCCCCCGCAGCACCTACAAGGTCAACGCCCTTTTCTGGCTGGCCGAATGCTCCTACAAGCAGAAAAAATACGAAGAAGCCATCATCAAGTACGATGAAATCATCACCAAGTACCCCCATCACCCCAAGGCACCCAGCGCCCTGCTGAAACAGGGGTTCTCCTTTCTGATGCTCGGCGACCAGACCGACGGCAAGATCATCCTTGAAAAAGTGGTCAGCGAATATCCTGACAGCGACCAGGCCAAGATTGCCCGCCGCAAACTGGAATTGATGGCCAAGTAAACCTCGTTCTTCCCGTATGTTCGCCGGCTAACCGGCCCGGCTCCCGGCCCCGGCAACTTCTCCCGCCGCCCATGCGGGCGGTTGTTTTTTTCTCCCTTCCCCTTTCCAGGCCCATTCCCCGATTGCCGCCATTTTTTTTGCCGGTCGGCCATT
>JAFDMG010000087.1 GCA_019306045.1 Deltaproteobacteria bacterium
AGACCGAGCAGTCGCTCCCGCAGCCGGGCCGCCCGGGTATCCAGTTCCGGCTGCCGGTAGTAAATTTCAAGACGATGAACCATGATTCTCCTGTAAAACGGCGGTCAAGCGGGTAAGGTAGGGCAGTTCGCGGAATTTTTCCTGGTAGTCAAGGCCGTAACCAACGACGAATTCGTCGGGAATCACCGCCCCGGAATAGGCCACCAGGCCGCTGCGGTCCTCCCGGCCCGCTTTCTGCAGCAGCACCACCAGCCGCACCTCGGCGGCTCCCCGGCGGCGAAGAAAGTCCACCGCCGCCCGGGCGGTAAGACCGGTATCAAAAATGTCATCGAGCAGCAGCACCGGCACCCCCGGAGAAAAGAACAGCCGCTCGGGTTCGGTAAAGTTCACCTGGCCGCTGGAAACGGTGCCGGTGTAGCTCCTGGCCCGCAGGTAGCTGAAACGCAGGGGATTGCCCCGGCGCCAGAGGGCCCGGCCGAGGTCGGCCATGAACGGCTGACAGCCGTGCAGCAGCCCCACCAGGTGCAGATCGCGGCCGGGAAAGTCGGCCGCCAGCTCGGCCGCCAGGCGGTCAACGGTCGCGGCGATCTCGGCCGCCGACAGGATCACCCCGCCGGCCGGCGCGCCGCCGCTCTCTTGCCCACATCCAGTCACAGTCAATGGCTATAACACAAAGGAAACTGGCGGGACAAGGGAGAATTTGGGTTTGACTTGCCTCCAAAGTGTATATTATATAAAAAATTACTACTAAAAATATTGTTTTATCCCCGTTTCGTCCCCCACACCACAACCCCCGGAAAAATCGAGGAACGAAAGATGACTGCATCCCGTGAGAAAAACATTGCCGACCTCCGCCTGACCCGCCGCTCTTTCATCAAAGGATGCGCGGTGGCGGCCGCGGCCCTTGGCCTGTCCGAAAGCATGGTTCCCCGACTGCTCCATTTCCAGGAATGCACCGGCTGCACCGAGAGCCTGCTGCGGGCTTCCCACCCGGATATTGGCAAACTGATCCTGGAACTCATCTCCCTGGACTACCATGAAACGGTGATGGCCGCCGCCGGCTACCAGGCCGAGGAAAATCTGCGGGAAACGATGAAAAAATACCAGGGGAAATATCTCTGCGTGGTGGAGGGCGCGATTCCCACCAAGGATGGCGGTGTCTACTGCAAGATCGGCGGCCGGACGGCCATGGACATCCTCGCCGAGGTGGCCCCCGGTTCGGCGGCCATCATCGCCATCGGCAGCTGCGCCTCTTTCGGCGGCCTGCAGGCGGCGGCACCCAACCCCACCGGTGCCGTCGGCGTGCGGGAACTGGTTACCGGCAAACCGATTATCAATGTTCCCGGCTGTCCGCCCAATCCAATCTCTTTCCTGGGCACGGTACTCCATTATCTGACCTTCAAGCGGCTGCCGGTAACCGACGACCAGGGACGGCCGGTTTTTGCCTATGGCCGCAAGATCCATGACCACTGCGAACGCCGGGCCCATTTCGACGAGGGCCGTTTCGTCGAACAGTACGGCGACGAAAGCCACCGGCAGGGCTACTGCCTCTACAAGGTCGGCTGCAAGGGGCCGGCGACCTTCAGCAACTGCCCGGCGGTGCGTTTCAACGACGTGGAGCAGTGGCCGGTGAGCGCCGGTCACGGCTGTATTGGCTGCACGGAACCCGGTTTCTGGGACAACATGACCCCCTTCGAGGAAAGGCTGCCGGAAGTCAAGGTGCCGCTGGGAGAGGGCAGCGTCGGTTCCGCGGTCTCGGTCGGCCGCAAAGTGGCCCTGGTCACCGCGGGCGCCATTGGCCTGCATGCGGCTTCGGGCGTTGTTCGGCGCCTGGTCAAAGGCACCGCCAAAAAAGATGAAGTCCGGGAAGATTAAAAGGAGAACCTGATGGCCAAGAGAATTATTGTCGATCCTATTACCCGCATTGAAGGTCATTTACGGATAGATGTCGAAGTCGACAACCAGAAAATCACCAAGGCCTGGTCGTCGGCCCAGATGTGGCGGGGCATCGAGGTCATTCTCAAGGGCCGCGATCCCCGGGATGCCTGGCTTTTCACCCAGCGGATCTGCGGCGTCTGCACCACCGTGCACGCCATCGCCTCGGTGCGGGCGGTGGAAAACGCCCTCAACCTGGAGGTTCCCCTCAACGCCCAGTACGTCCGCAATATGATCGTTGCCCTGCACGCTCTGCACGACCACATTGTTCATTTCTATATTCTTTCGGCCCTGGACTGGGTCGACGTGGTTGCCGCCCTGAAGGCCGATCCGGTCAAAACCGCCCAACTGGCCCAGAGCATCTCCAATTGGCCCGGCAACAGCAGCAAACGTTTCAAACAGGTTAAGGACAAGGTCCAGGCCCTGGTGGACAGCGGCCAGCTGGGGCCTTTCGCCAACGCCTACTGGGGTCATCCGGCCATGGTCCTGCCCCCGGAGGCCAACCTGATGGCGGTTTCCCATTATCTGGAGGCCCTCGACTACCAGCGGAAAGCCGACCAGGCAATTGCCATCCTCGGCGGCAAAAATCCCCATATCCAGAATTTGGCCGTGGGCGGGGTAACGACCGCCATCAATCCCAACCGCGACATCGCCCTCAACATGGACAAACTTTACTGGATCAAGCAGCTGACCGAGGAGGTTCGGGGATTCATCAAGGAGGTTTACCTGCCGGATGTTATTGCCATCGGCGCCCTTAACAAGGAATGGCTGAGTTACGGCGCCGGGGTAACCAATTACCTGGCCGTGCCCGACCTGCCCCTGGACAGCGCCGGCAAAACCTTCGACCTGCCCGGCGGCACCATTTTCGCCGGTGATCTCGGCTCCCTGAAAGAATTTGCCGGTTTTGGCGACGACTATTTCCGCGACAACATCAAGGAACACGTGGCCCGCTCCTGGTACGAAGGGGAAGACGAGCTGCCGCCCTTCCAGGGAAAAACCGTGCCCCAATACACCGATTTCAACCCGGACGGCAAATACTCCTGGTCAAAGGCGCCGCGTTTCAACGGCCAGCCCATGCAGGTGGGCCCCCTGGCCCAGATGCTGGTGGGCTACGCCAAGGGAGATCAGCGGATCGTCGCCCTCGTTGACGAGGCCTTGAACCGGGCCAGTTCCCTGGCCGGGGTCAAAGTCGGGCCCCAGGCGCTCCATTCCACCCTCGGGCGCCATCTGGCCCGCTCCATCCGCGCCGCCATTCTTGCCGATCTGGCGCTCAAGCACTGGCAGCTGCTGGTGGAAAATATCGACCGCGGCGACCTGACCATCATGTATCCGCCGACTTTTCCCGCGGGAGAACAGCAGGGATTCGGCTTTCACGAAGCCCCCCGGGGAACGCTCTCCCACTGGATCGTGATCGAGAACGGCCGCATCAAGAATTATCAGTGCGTGGTACCTTCCACCTGGAATGCCGGTCCCCGGGATGCCAAAGACATACCTGGTCCTTACGAGGCCTCACTGGTGGGCAACCCGATCGCCGAACCGCAAAAACCCCTGGAAGTTCTGCGCACCGTGCATTCTTTTGATCCCTGCATCGCCTGTGCCGTCCATCTTCTCCGTCCGGAAGGCGGTGAATTGAGCACGGTCAAGGTTTTGTAAGCAAGCCATGGAGCCGGATTCTAAGGAGAAAATCATGCGCCGCTACGAGTTCACCAAATATCGGGCTTTCGGTCCCCTGTACCGCATAACCCACTGGATTTTTGCCGGCTCCTGCCTGGTCCTGATCTTCACCGGCTACTATATTTACAATCCCTGGTTCACCACCATGCTGGAAACCGGCACCGACGACTTCACCGTCGCCAATATCCGTTTCCTCCATTTTGCCGCCGGCTACATTTTCCTGGGGGCGGTGACCGTGCGGGTCTACCTCTGGTTTTTCGGCAACAAACAGGAACGGATAACCGATGCCCTGCCGATTAACAAACGCAATCTGAAAAATTTCTGGGGCGCCATTCTCAACTACCTGTACATCAAGTTTCATGTTCCCCGGCTGGGACACAACGCCCTGGCCGGCACCACCTACCTGGTCACCTTTCTCCTCAGCATGGTGATGATCGTTTCCGGCTTCTACCTGATGTTCCCCGAATCAGCCTCCTGGCAACATTGGGGCCTGGCTTTTTTCGGCGGCCAGCAGAACGCCAGAATGGTCCATTTCATCATCATGTTCTACTTCATTTTCTTTGCCATGGTCCACATCTACATTGCCATCTGGAATGACGTCATGTTCGGGGAAGGGCTGGTGTCGGCCATTATCTCCGGCAGCAAGTTCCTGCACATCAAGCGGCCGGAGGTCGATTGATGACCGCCGAAAAGGCGATCATCGCGGTCATTCAGGGCACCGTTCAGGGAGTTGGTTTCCGGCCTTTCGTCTACCGTCTGGCGGCGGCCCAGCAAGTGCAGGGCAGCATCCGCAACACTGCCGACGGGGTAGAAGTGCGGGTGCGGGGCACCGCCGCCCGGGTGGACGCCTTTCTGGCCGCGCTACCGGAGAAATGTCCCCCGCAAGCGGTTATTCGCACCATTGAGTGCAGCCTTGATCCAGAGCCGGCCCCCAGCGCCGGCTTTATCATTTTACCCAGCCGCCAGGAGGCGGCTGCCCGGAGTCTTTTTCCGCCGGACCTGGCGCTTTGCGACGCCTGCCGCCGGGAACTGCACGATCCTGGCGACCGGCGCTTTCATTACCCGTTCATCAACTGCACCAACTGCGGTCCCCGCTTTTCCCTGGTCAAGGAACTGCCGTACGACCGCTGCCGGACTTCCATGGCCGACTTTGAGCTTTGCCCGGCCTGCGCCCGCGAGTACCACGACCCGACAGACCGGCGTTTTCACGCCGAGCCGCTGGCCTGCCCGGTCTGCGGTCCCCGACTCAGCTGGCTCGACGACCGCGGCCGCCAGCAGCGGACGGCCGATCCCCTGGCCACGGCCGCCGCCGCCCTGCGGGCCGGTAAAATTGTGGCCCTCAAGGGCCTGGGCGGTTTCCATCTGGCGGTTGACGCCACCTCTTCCCCGGCTGTTGCCCGCTTGCGGCAGCGCAAGCAGAGGCCGCACAAACCACTGGCCATCATGGTGAAAGACCTGGAGGCGGCCCGCCGTCTCTGCCGGTTGTCCGCCGCGGAAGAAGCAATCCTTGGCAGCCCCCAGGCACCCATTGTCCTCCTCGAAACACACGCCGGCAGCATTCTGGCCCCGGAAGTCGCTCCGGGCATCGCCTGGATTGGAGTCATGCTGCCCTACACCCCGCTTCACGAATTATTGCTCACGCGGCCGGACACTCCCGACTTTCTGGTCATGACCAGCGGCAATATCAGCGATGAACCCATTTGCCGAACCGATGCCGAAGCGGTCGAGCGGCTGGCCGCCGTGGCTGATGGCTACCTGGTCCACAACCGGGAGATCGTCATGACTGCCGATGACTCCCTCGGCCGTTGTTTCGGCGACCAGTGGTACCTGTTCCGCCGGGCCCGGGGCTACGTGCCGGCACCGATAAGCCTGCCTCTGGAGCTGCCGCCGGTGCTGGCCATGGGGGCGGAACTGAAAGCAACTTTCTGCCTGGCCAGCGAACAAAAAGCCATCCTGAGCCAACACCTGGGAGACCTGGCCGATCCCCGCAGCGAGGACTTCTGCCACTTTGCCCGCCAACACCTGCAAAAACTACTGCACTTTGAACCCCAGCTGGTCGCCTGCGACCAACACCCCGACTATCGCTCCACCCGACTGGCCCGGGAATTGGACCTGCCGGTGCTGCCGGTACAACACCACCACGCCCACGCGGCGGCCGTCATGGCCGAACACGGCCTGGTGGAACCCGTGCTGGCCGTAATTCTCGACGGCACCGGCTACCATCCCGACGGGACCATTTGGGGTGGAGAATTGCTGTTGGCCGCTTTCGACGAATATCGCCGACTCGGCCACCTGGAACCTTTTCCCCTGCCCGGCGGCGACCAGGCAGCCAGGGAACCCTGGCGCCTGGCGGCCGCCTTGCTGCAGCAGCGCTGGGGCCCGGATTTTCCCCGGGAAAGCCCCTGGCTGCCCCCCGGCTGGGAAGAACTGCACCCTCTGTCCCGACAACTGGTAGCCAGCATGATCACCAGACAACTCAACACCCCCCTGACCAGCAGCTGCGGCCGCCTGTTCGACGCCATCGCGGCATTGACCGGCAGCCGCTACTATGCTACCTATGAGGGCCAGGCCGCCATGGAACTCGAAAGCCTGGCCGGCGGTTGGCAGGGGGAAAACGAGATAGCGGAAAGCTGCTATCCGGTGCTCATCGGGCAGCACCACGGCCAGGAAGTTGTCAAACTGGCGGGCATGCTGGACGGCATCTGCCAGGACCTCCGCCACGGCCTGCCCCCGGCCCGCGCCGCCCGACGGTTCCATTTCTGGTTCATCAATGCTTTTGGCCGGTTAATCTCCCGGACAGCCGCGGCCACCGGCATCGACCAGGTGGTTTTTGGCGGCGGCTGCCTGCAGAACGGCCTCCTGGTGGCCGGTTTTGCCCATTACTGCCGGCACGCCGGCCTGCGGGCCTATTTCCCCCGGCAGGCGCCGGCCAACGACGGCGGTCTGGCCCTGGGACAGGCCATGGTTGCCGGCATCACCGCTGCCAAAACCTGAGGTAAATCCATGTGCCTTGCCGTGCCCATGCAAGTCAAGGAAATCCGCGGTCTCGCCGGCGATGCCTGGCAGCCGCCAACCGCAATCGTCGAGGCCGACGGCGTCTGGCAGGAAGCCCGGCTGGACATTGTCGACCGCTTTCCGGCCGTCGGTGATTACGTTATCGTTCACGCCGGCTTCGCCCTCCACACCCTGGATGAACAGCAGGCCCGGGAAAATCTGGCACTGCTGGCCAATCTGGCAAACGCCGCCGATGAAACACGTTGACGAATACCGCCAGCCGGTTCTGGTCAAATCACTGGCTGCCCGGCTGCAGGAACTGGCCGCGGCGGCGGGCCGGCGGCTGCGCATCATGGAAGTGTGCGGCACCCATACCATGAACCTTTTCCGCTTCGGCCTCCGATCACTGCTGCCCCCAACCATGGAAGTGGTTTCCGGCCCCGGCTGCCCGGTCTGCGTCACCGCCCCGGCCGACATCGACGCCTGTCTGACGGCCGCCGGCAACCCTCGGGTCACCATCGCCACTTTCGGTGACCTGCTGCGGGTTCCCGGCAGCCACGGCTCCCTGGCCGCCGCCCGCAGCCAAGGTTCCCGGGTGGTAATGGTCCATTCACCGGCCACCGCCCTGGACCTGGCCCGGCGACACCCGGAACAACTGGTGGTTTTCATCGGCATCGGTTTTGAAACGACGGTGCCGACCGTAGCCGCCACGGTCAAGCAAGCCGCGGTGCTTGGACTGGATAATTTCTGTCTCCTTTCCCTGCACAAAATCATGCCTCCGGTTTTTGCCCGGCTGCTGGCCACCGGCCACCGACTGGATGGATTGCTTTACCCGGGACACGTAGCCGCAATCACCGGCCGCCTGGCTTTCGCCGGGATAAGCGAAACCTATGCCCTGCCCGGGGTTATCGCCGGTTTTGAACCGGTGGACATCATGCAGGCGCTGGTTCAACTGG
>JAFDMG010000088.1 GCA_019306045.1 Deltaproteobacteria bacterium
GTTGAGCCGCAGTCCCCGGGGCAGGAGGAAGGTGTAGTCCGGCCGGGTGGCGGCCGCCGCCTGGGTGTGCTGCTGGAGATAGTTGACGCCCTCGACAAACCCGGCCAGCTGGAGCACGTCGGCGGCCATCCTTTCCCCCCACTGGCCGCGGCTGCTGGTGCTGGCCAGGGCGCTTTGCAGCCGGCTGGTGGTTTCCTGCAGCTTCATCGTCTGTTCGCCGGCCTGACGCAGCTGCCGGCTGAGGTCGCCGAATTTCTGTTCCCGGTCCCTTTCGAAACGGTTGACCAGCTCCTGGACTTGGCGCAGCTCCTTTTTCATCCCCCGCAGCGTTTCGTCGATCAGCTCCTTTTTGCCCTGCAGTTCGTGGCTGCCGGCGTCCAGCTGGCGGTCGAGGACTTCCCGGGCCAGCTTGAGGCCGGCCGAGCAGGTTTTCCGTCTCCCGGCGGCCCCGTTCCTCGGCCTCGGCCAGCAGCCGGGCGGTGACCGCCGCCATCTTCCGCTGATGCCAGTGATAGAAAAACAGGGCCAGCAACAGGCCGACGCCCAGGCCGGCGGCGAAGGCCAGCAGCAGTTTGATTTCCAGGGGATTCATGGCCGTTTCCCGTCTTCTCTCCAGGGTGATCTTGCGTGGTGGTCCCGGCAGCGCCGCCCGGGCGGCGGTTGCTGCCGTTGCCGCTTACCCGCTTTAACATGAATCGGGCCGGGGTGACAATCTTTTGCCGCCCTTTTTTCTTTTCCGTGCCGGGCTGCCGGGCGGGTATTGATTGACAGGGAACCGCTGATGGCTTATACAGGTGAAAAGCTTCTCAAGGGTGCCGGCCGCCGGTCTTTGCAGGTTAATTTTAACCTGCGAGGAGGAAAAGTTAACCGTCGGCCGGCGGTTGCCGGCCGGGATTGCCGGCTGTTGAACGAGGATTTGCCGCCGGAAAGACCCCTTTTGGCCCCGCCGGCGGCCTTGGCGGCCGGATCGGGCCGCTGGTACGGGTTTTGCGACCGTTGCAGGAACCCGGAGTCTGCGGTGCCTGGCGCCGGGGATCGTCCGGCCCGGAAAAGCCATGAATTTTTCAACAATATTTTAATATTTTGCTGGTTCAAGGAGGGGAAAATGGATTTCAGACTGACGGAAGAACAACAGATGATGCGGGATGCCGCCCGGCGCTTCGCGGAAGAGCGTATCCGGCCGACCATGGAGGAAGACGAGAAGAACCACTATTTCCGCAAGGAGCTGGTCTACGAGATGGCGGAGCTGGGCTTTTTCGGCTGCCTGGCCCCGGAAGAGTACGGCGGCACCGAGGTCGGCCACCTGGCGGCCAGCATCATGGCCATGGAAGTGGCCCGGGTCAGCCCCTCCTGGGGCCTGCCGTTCAACATGCAGATGAACGGCCTGCAGACGGTGCTGCTGCAGTTCGGCACCGAGGAGCAGAAGAAAAAATACATTCCCGGCCTGATCAGCGCCGAGATTTTCGGTTGTTTCGCCATCACCGAACCGAACACCGGCTCCGACGTCGCCTCGATGAAAACCTGGGCGGCGGAGAAGGATGACCATTTTGTCCTCAACGGCAACAAGATGTGGATTTCCAACGTGCCCTATGCCGACCTGGGAGTGGTGTACGCGGTAACCGATCCCGAGGCCCGGCCGAAACACCGGGGCATCTCCGCCTTCCTGGTGGACATGCACAGCGAGGGGGTCATCCAGAAGGCAATCGAGACCAAGCTGGGCCTCCACTGCGCCCCCACCGGCGAGATCTATTTCGAGGATGTCAAGGTGCCGAAGGAAAACCTGGTGGGCAAACTCGGGGAAGGGTTCAAGATCTGCATGACCATGCTGGATGTCACCCGCCTCAGCTGCGCCGCCCGGGCGGTGGGCGTCGGCCAGGGCTGCATCGACGCCTGCGTCCAGTACGCCAAGGAAAGAACCCAGTTCGGCCGGCCGATCGCCGAGTTCCAGATGATCCAGTCCCAGATTGCCGAGATGGTGGTCGAGCACGAGGCGGCCAAGCTGCTGGTCTACCAGGCGGCCACCCTCAAGGACCAGGGGGCCAAGCGGTCGACTTTTGAAACTTCGATGGCCAAGTATTTCGCCGCCGAGGCCGCGGTGCACGCCGCCAACGAGGCCTGCAAGATCTTCGGATCCTACGGTTTTTCCTCCGAGTACCCGGTGGAGCGCTTCCTGCGCGACAGCAAGTCGTTCCAGGTGGTGGAGGGCACCTCCAACGTCCAGAAGATCATCATCTCCCGCAACGTCCTGGCGGACTAAATAGAGACCTGGCGGCCGGCAAGGTCTGCCGGCCTGAAAATTTTACCTTTATTAAGGAAGGATTGCCATGCATTCATACTTTGCCAAGATGCCGAAAATCGGCAAGGAACTGAAAGAAAAACAGAAGGAAAAGATGGCCGAAAGCGTGGCCAAGATCAAGGAAGTCGAACAGGTGGTGGCCGCGGCGGTGGAGAAAATCAAGAACGCCGGCATCCCGGCCGAGCGGCGGTGGAGAAAATCAAGAACGCCGGCATCCCGGCCGAGAAGCTGCACCAGCGGGGGGAAAAGACCGCCTGGGAACGGCTGGAATACCTGGTCGACCCCGGTACCTGGCTGCCCCTGAACACCCTCTACGACCCCTGTTTCAACGCCGAGGGCACCACCGGGGTCATCAACGGCCTGGGGAAGATTTCCGGGAAGTACTGCTCCATCATCGCCTCGGACAACAAGGTGCTGGCCGGGGCCTGGATCGCCGGCCAGACGGAAAACATCTTCCGGGCCCAGGACCTGGCGGAACGGCTGCGCATTCCCCTGGTCTGGGTGTTGAACTGCAGCGGCGTCAAGCTGACCGAGCAGGAAGAGGTCTACGCCGGCCGGCGCTCCGGCGGCCGGACCTTTTTCCGCCATGCCGAGCTGATCCAGAAGGGTATTCCGGTGATCGTCGGCATGTACGGCACCAACCCGGCGGGCGGCGGCTACCACGCCATCAGCCCGGCGATCATCTTCGCCCATGAAAAATCCAACATGGCCGTCGGCGGCGGCGGTATTGTCGGCGGCATGAGTCCCAAGGGCTACTTCGACCTCGAAGGGGCCGAGCAGCTGATCGAGGCGACGCGGAAATTCAAGGCCGTGCCCCCGGGCAGCACCAAGATTCACCACGACGTCACCGGCTTCATGCGCAAGGTGTTCAAAACCGAGGAAGGGGTGCTGGATGCCATCAAGGAGTGCATTGCCGGCATGCCGGCCTACGATCCCGAGACTTTCCGGGTGGCCGAGCCGGCGGAGCCGCTGTTCCCGGCCGAGGACATCAACTACCTGGTGCCCTTCAACCAGAAGGCTGTTTACAACATGGACGAAATCCTGGCCCGGATTTTTGACAACAGCGAGCACCTGGAGTTCCGCCCCGGCTACGGGCCGGAGATCTACTGCGGCCTGGCCAAGATCGACGGTTTCGCCGTCGGCTTCATTGCCAACCGCCAGGGATTTCTCGGGGCCGGCTATCCCGAGTATGCCGATTACCCCGGCATCGGCGGCAAGCTCTACCGCCAGGGTTTGATCAAGATGAACGAGTTTGTCACCCAGTGCGGCCGCGACCGGGTGCCGATCATCTGGTTCCAGGACACCACCGGCATCGACGTCGGCGACATCGCCGAGCAGGCCGAGCTGCTGGGCCTGGGCCAGTCGCTGATCTATTCCATCGAGAGTTCCGGCCTGCCGATGATGACCGTGGTGCTCCGCAAGGGCACGGCGGCGGCCCATTACGTCATGGGCGGCCCCCAGGGCAACCGCAACAACGCCCTTACCCTCGGCACCCCGGTTACTGAGATCTACGTCATGCACGGGGAAACGGCGGCGGCGGCGGCCTTTTCCCGCCGGCTGGTGAAAGAGAAGGACGCCGGCCGGCCCCTGGAGCCGGTGATCGACAAGATGAACGCCCTGGCCAAGCAGTACCACGACCAGTCGCGGCCGGTGTACTGCGCCCAGCGCGGTTTCGTCGACGAGATCGTGCCGCTGCCCAACATGCGGGACTACTTCGTGGCCTTCACCCGGGCGGCTTACCAGAATCCGGCCTCCATCTGCCCGCATCACCAGATGCTCCTGCCCCGGTTGATCCGCGGCTGAAAAAGGGCTTTGCCTGTTTTACCCCACGGCACCGGCAGCCGCCGGTGCCGTTTTTTTGCCGCCGGGGTCCTGGTATTGCTGCGGTTGGCCGGCAAATAATGTTTGAAAAAAATTGGCCGCCGGGAGGTTGGCGGGGGAAAAATTGGTTGACAGGAAGTTTGTTGCCTTGCTAGGGTTCAGAAATTTTGTTTTTTTGCCGATGGTCAATCAATATGATTGACGAAATGATTGACGAACCTCGTGCCCGGCGGTTTAGCCCGATGAAAAAAATCTGCGGTTGTTGCCTGCTCCTGCTGTTTCTCCTGCCCGCCTGCGGCTGGCAGAAAAGTACCCGCCGGGTTGATCCCCTGTTGCTAGCGGCCGCCGACGGCCGCAGCTGCTGGCCCGAGCTGGAACAACGCGGCGGTGGCGACCCGGGCGGCAATTTAGGGGGGGAGGTCGGCGACGACCTGCTGGTTCCCTGGCTGACCACCGACGACCTCTACCTGGGGGCCGGTTCGCTGCTGCAGATGCGGGAGCTGCTGGCGGACGCGGCGGCAGAAAACCAGCCGACTCCCGATGACCTGGAGATCGAGCAGGAGGCCAGGCTCGGGGCCCGCTACAAGTTCCCCATCGTCGTCAACAAGAAAGTTCAGCGCTTCATCAAGTATTACAGCAGCGTCAACAGTTCCTTCACCCGCCGCTCCCTGGAGCGGGCCCAGATGTACCTGCCGGCGATGAAGTCGATTCTGCGCCGGCACCACATCCCCGAGGAACTGGCCTACATGGTGCTCATCGAGAGCGGTTTCACCACCCACGCCTATTCCCGGGCCCGGGCCTGCGGTCCCTGGCAGTTCATGAAGGCGACGGCGCGCAAGTACGGTCTGCGGGTCAACCTCTGGGTGGACGAGCGCCGGGATCCCATCAAGTCAACGGAGGCCGCCGCCCGCTATCTCAACGATCTCTACGGCTATTTCCACTCCTGGTACCTGGCGGCCGCGGCCTACAACGCCGGCGAGGGCAAGATCATGCGGGCCATCAAGCGGCACGGCACCGAGGACTTCTGGGAGATGTCCCGTTTCACCTACCTGAAGCGGGAAACCCGGGAATACATTCCCCGCCTGATTGCCGCCATCCTCATCGCCCGGGAACCGGAGAAATACGGCCTGGACAACCTGCCTTACCGGGCACCGCTGGCCTACGATGAAGTGCCGGTTGCCGACGCCACCGACCTGCAGGTGATTGCCTGGGCCAGCGGCAGCAGCTACGAAGAGGTCAAGCGACTCAATCCCGAGCTGCGCTACTGGTGCACGCCGCCCCGGGTAAAGAATTACCTGGTGAAGGTGCCGGCCGGCAAGGGCCAGCTTTGCCGGCAGCGGCTGGCGAGCCTGCCGCCGGAACAGCGGATCACCTTCCGGCGGCACCGGATTCGGCGCGGCGAGAGCCTGTCGACCATTGCCCGCCGCTATCGGACCAGCATCAGGGCGATCAAGGAACTCAACAAGCTGGCCAGCAGCCGGATCCGGGCCGGTTCCTGGCTGGTGATTCCCTTGCGGGCCCAGGGTTCCGGCCGGGTGGTTTTTGCCGCCGATATTTATCGCCACGGGGTGCCGCGGTCGCTGCGGACCGAGCGGCCGATGATCTACCGGCCGGCCGCCTACCGGGTGCGCCGGGGTGACAGCCTCTGGAAAATCGCCCGCAAATACCGGATCACGGTGGCCGATCTTCGGCGCTGGAACGGCCTGCGGAGCACGGCCCTCAAGCCGGGCCAGGTGCTGCGGCTCAGCGGCCGGCGGGCGAAGCCCCGGAAGTGGGTCCGGACCGCCTCGCTGCAGGCGACGGTGCCGGCCGCCGGCCGGGTCAAGAAAGTCAGGCTCCGGCGCGGCGACACCCTGTGGAAAGTGGCCCGCCGCTACCGGGTCAGCGTTCAGCAGCTCTGCCTCTGGAACAACCTCCGCCAGGATGCCATCATCCACCCCGGCCAGGTCCTCAAGCTCTATCTCCGCTGAAAACGCCTTTCCTTACGCCGTCGCCCGGGCAAGCACTCTCTTGGTGGCCATCTGGGCGAGGACGACGATGTCCTCCAAGGACAGGTAGCGGTCGATGGCGGCGTCGAACAGGATGTCGTAGGCCGGGGGAAAATCCTCGTCTCCTTCCCAGAAAATCATGGTCAGATCGATGTCCGGCAGGGCGTTGAGGGTGAAACCCACGTCGCCGAGGTCGCAGGGCGTCGCCTTGAGGGCTTTGCCCGCCGCCGCGAAAGCGGCGCCGTCGTTGCCCAGCTTCCCGGCCAGGATGTCCGTGGTCTTGCGCTTGAACACCGGGAAATAGAACGAGGCCCCCGGCACCTTGCCGTAGTTGATCAGCTCGCCGGTGTGCAGCGGCTGCCGGGCGTTGAGCAGGTAGTGGAGGATGATGATCTTGCTCACCAGGGAGATGACCTTTTCCTCCGGGCAGGAATAGACCAGCTGGGGGTAGCTGATGGTGTAGGGCCGCTGGAAAAAAGGCAGCTTAATCAGGGTCTCGCCGTCCCGGCGTTCCAGCTCGATGCCGGGATAGCTGTCAAGATAGGAGATGTCCCGGCCGGTGAACTCCGCCGCCGCCAGGTTGAAGGTCCGCTGGTAGTTTTTCTGTTTTTCCATCATTGCCTGGTCTTCTTTTCCTGCTGGAGGTTAAAGCCCCCGCATCCATTCTTCCCGCAGGGGCAGTTTGCCGGCCAGGGCGGCGTCAATGGCCGCCAGGGCGGCTTCCCGGTCCCGGGGGGAATGGATCTTGATCGGCAGATAGTTGGAGGCGTGGTTGGCCATGAACATGCCGCGGCTCTGGTGGGTGTGGGCGATCATCTCCCGCAGCTCGAGCAGCAGGCCGCGCTTGTCCGGCAGTACGAAGCTGCCCTCGGCCTGCTGGCGGGCCAGCTCGGTCCCCGGCACCACCATGGTGACCAGGGCGCCGACGTACTTGGGGTCGATGGCGGTCAACAGCTCGCCGGTGCGGCGGGCGTGGATGAGGGAGCGCTCCCGGCCGGCGATGCCGATCATCACCGTTGTCGAAAGCACCATGCCGGCTTCCTGGGCCCGGCGGCACAGCTCCAGGGTTTCCGCCGCCGTGGTGCCCTTGTTGATCGCCGCCAGGGTTTCGTCGTCGCCGCTTTCCAGCCCGTAATAGATGATGCCCAGCTTTTCTTCCCGGAGCCTTTGCAGTTCTTCCAGGCTCTTGCGCCGCAGGGCCTTGGCCGAGGCGTAAATGCCGATCCTGGTCAACTGGGGCAGCTCCCGGTTGATGGTCTGCAGCAGCTGCAGCAGGCGGGGGAAAGGAATGATCAGGGCGTCGCCGTCGGTGATGAACAGCCGCCGGGTCCGGGGATAGGCTTCCTTGGCGTAGCGGATGTCGGCGAGCAGGGTGGCCTCGTCCTTGATCCGGAAGCGGACCCCGAGGTAGGTGGGGCAGAAGGTGCACCGGTTGTGGGAACAGCCGACCGTGGCCTGGAGGATGATGCTGCGGGCCTCGCTGGGGGGGCGGATGATATTGCCTTCGTAGTGCATCATGGGCAGATCCTTGAACTTTGCCGCTGATTGAACTAGAATGTCGCTGACCGTCGGGGCGGGAAGATATATTAAGGTATTTCCGCCGCCCGGCCGCCTGATGATATAACATGTTTGTTTTGCCAGGGCAACCGGGGGTGCCGCCGCCGGGGCAGGAGGAAGTTTTGCAGCTCAAAAATGTTCGTTTCGTGACCAGCGCCGTTGATCTGGGCGGGGTGCCGGTCGACGACCGGCCCCAGGTTGCCTTTGCCGGTCGTTCCAACGTCGGCAAGTCGTCCCTGATCAACTCCCTGCTCCAGCGCCGGGGCCTGGCCCGCACCAGCTCCAAGCCCGGCCACACGCGCATGATCAATTTTTTCCTCGTCAACGAGGCCTTTTACCTGGTGGACCTGCCGGGTTACGGCTACGCCACCGTCGACCGCCGCACCCGGGCCTCCTGGGGGCCGCTGGTGCATGCTTACCTGGAGCAGGAAACCCGGCTGCGGCTGGTGGTCGTCCTGCTGGACATGCGCCGCGAGTTGACCGCCGGCGACCGGCAGCTGCTGGCCTGGCTGCAGATGAAGGGACTGCCGCTGGTGCCGGTGCTGACCAAGGCGGACAAGTTCCGCGCCGCCCAGCGGGCCCGGCAGCGGCGCCAGTGGGAGGCAGCGCTGGCGGCGGCCGGGGTTGTCGAAAAGCCGGTGAGCTACTCGGTGACCAGGAAAATGGGCCGCGAGGAGCTGCTGGCCCGGCTGGCGGCGGCCGTGGGCCCGGACGCCGCCCATGGCTAAAGACCGTTTTTCCAGGCCGCCGTCTCCTCGTTTGCCGGAGCGGGGAGCGATTGTCAAGGAGTGGGGCGGCCGCTACCCGGTGGCCATCGGCTACCCCAACGTCTACCCGGTGGCCATGGCCAATCTCGGCTTCCAGGCCGTTTATACCCTGCTCAACGCCGATGAGCGGGTGGTGGCGGAACGTTTCGTGCTGCCGCCGGCCGGCCGGCCGCCGGCGCCGTTGAAAACCCTGGAGTCGGGGCGCCTGCTGACGGCGGCCAGGGCGGTCATTTTCTCCGTTTCCTTCGAAAGCGACTATTTGCACGTGGTGCGGCTGCTGCGGTTGGCCGGCCTGGAGCCGCTGGCCGCCGACCGGCGGCCTGGCGATCCCCTGGTGCTGGCCGGCGGGGTGGCCACCATGATCAACCCGCTGCCGCTGGCGCCTTTTGTCGATGCCTTCCTGCTCGGAGAGGGGGAGGTGCAGGTGCCGCCGCTGCTGGCGCGGCTGCTGGCCCTGGCGGGCGCGGCGAAAGAGGAGGTCCTGGCCGGTCTGCGGGAACTGCCGGGGGTCATGGTGCCGGCGCTGGACTGCCCGGACCCCGGCGCTCCACCCCGGCGGCCGGTGACCGTCACCGCCTGCCGCCGTCTTGATGATTTCGTGCCCGCGTCGACGGTGACGCCTTCCCCGGGCCGGCAGCTGGCCCTGGCGGCCGATTTTCTTCTCTGGCGGCCGATTTTCTCTTCGAGGTCAACCGCGGCTGTCCCCACGGGTGCCATTTTTGCGCCGCCGGTTTCGTCTACCGCCCCTTCCGCAACCGCACCCTGGCCGCGCTGCAGGCCCGGCTGGAGCCGGCCCTGGCCGCCGGCCACCGCCGTTTTGGCCTTGTCGGTTCGGCGCTGGGCGATTTCCCCGGCCTGAAGGATCTCTGCCGCTGGCTGCTCGACCGGCAGGCTTCCTTCAGCCCCGCTTCCCTGCGGCTCGACTGCCTGGACGAGGAACTGCTGGCCCTGCTGCAGGCCGGCGGGGCCCGGAGCCTGACCATCGCTCCCGAGGCCGGTTCCGGGCGCCTGCGGCGCCGGGTGAACAA
>JAFDMG010000089.1 GCA_019306045.1 Deltaproteobacteria bacterium
GAAAAGTCAGGCACCAGCCAGCCATCAATATTGCGGGTAAAACGCTGCAAATCCTTTTTCGGCAGCCGCCGGCGGCAGACCAGGCAGCTGCGCTCGGGAAAACGGGCCGCCATTTACTGGTCACTCGCCCCGCTGGCGTCATTTTCCTTGTCATCACCGGCCGGCGCCGCCGTGGCCGCTTCCCCGGCCTCGTCGACAGTGGCCTCCGGCTCGGCCACCGTCTCGGACGCAGCCGGTTGCGGGGCGTCGGCCGCCGCTGCTTCTTCCTCGGCCGCCGGTTCCTCGCCGGGAGTTTCAGCGGCGGGTTCCGCGGTTTCAGCGGCCTCGGCGGCCGGGGCAGTTTCATCACCGGCGGCCTCTTGGCCGGCGGCCGGCGATTCGCCGGCATCTTCGACACCGGCCTCCTCGCCAGCTTCCCCGTCACCATCGCCGGCGGCCTCCTCAGCCGCCGCCAGGGCGGCCGCTTCCTCCTCCGCCAGCCTGAGCCTTTCCAGGGCCTCCCGCGCCACCTGGACCAGCTGCTCGGCATCGGCGCCCTCGGTGCCGATGATCTCCTCCAGATCCTCGGGCAGAGCGGCGGCAATATCCTTCAACTGGCGATAGCCATTGTCGTAAAGCAGTTCCATGGTCACGTTGTCCAGCCCCTCCACTTCGCCCAGGGCCTCAAACAGCTTGGCAAAATCATCCGCCACCCGGGAGGTGGATTTGACATCCAGGTTCCAGCCGGTCAGCTTGGCCGCCAGCCGCACGTTCATGCCCCGGCGGCCGATGGCCAGCGACAGCTGGTCGTCGGGAACGATGATCTCCATGGCATGGTTGTCCTCGTCGAGGATGATCTTGCTGATCTGGGCCGGCGACAGGGCGTTGCAGATGTAGCGGACGTCGTCGGGATTCCAGCGGATGATGTCGATCTTCTCCCCTTTCAGCTCCTGGACGACGTTCTGCACCCGGGAGCCGCGAACCCCGACACAGGCACCCACCGGGTCCACGTCGTGGTCGTTGGTGAAAACGGCGATTTTCGCCCGCACCCCCGGTTCCCGGGCCGCCCCCTGGACGGTGATGATGCCCTCGTAGATTTCCGGCACTTCGGTTTCAAACAGCTTGATCAGGAAGCCGGGATGGGTGCGGGAAAGGACGATTTTCGGTCCCTTGACCGTCATTTCGACGTCGAGAAGGTAGGCCCGGACCCGTTCTCCCTGGCGGAAGGACTCCCGCGGGATGGTTTCCGACCGAGGCAGGATGGCCTCCGTCTTGCCCAGGTTGATGATCAGGTTGCCCCGCTCCAGCCGCTGAACGGTGCCGCTGACGATCTCGCCGATCTTTTCCCGGAACTCCTCGTAGATGCTTTCCCGCTCGGCCTCCCTGATCTTCTGCATGATGACCTGCTTGGCCGTCTGGGCGGCAATGCGGCCGAACTCGCTGGTATCCAGGGGCAGCCCCAGGCTGTCGCCGTACTCGGCATCCGGGTCGTATTCCCGGGCCTCTTCGAGCGAGATCTGGGTATAGGAATTTTCCGGGTTTTCCACCACGTCGACGAACTCGAAAAGTTCGATCTCCCCGGTCTCCTCGTTGAAACTGGCCTCAAGGTCCCGGCCCGTGCCCAGCTTTTTGCGGGAGGCGGTGATCATCGCCGATTCGATGGCCTCGATGAGAATCTCCTTGGGAATCCCCTTTTCCTTGCTGACCTGATCAATAATAAAACTCAAACTGGAAGACATAAAACCAATCACCTCAACCTTTGATTATTTTTTCACCCGGCAAAAAACCGCTTACTCCCGCTTGCCGGGGTCGGCAAACTCGTAAACCAGGTTGCACTTGCTCAAATTGGCAAGCGGCAACCGGTGGAGCTGGCCGCCGCTTTCCAGGACGATGCTCTCCGTTTCGGGTTCGTAAGCCCGCAGGATACCGGTAAAGCGCCGCTGGCCGTTGACCGCCGCCGTGGTTTTCAGCTTGATCTTCTTGCCGCAATGGGCCTGGAAGTCCTTGGGGCGCTTCAAGGGCCGGTTCAGGCCGGGAGACGAAACTTCCAGGGTATAACTGAACGGCACGACATCCTCGACGTCCAGCAGGGCGCCCAGCTGGCGGCTGACCTGCACGCAGTCATCGAGGGTCACGCCGCCGGGCTTGTCGATGTAAAGGCGCAGAGTGCCCCGGCTGCCCGCCGTCTGGTACTCGACATCGATCAGCTCGCCGCCAAGGGAGGCCAGCAGCTCATCGCCCAGCCGGCGCACGGTCTCGATCATTTTACCTATTCTTTCGCCTGGTGCTCCCAAAACTCTCCCGCCTCCCCGGGGAAGCCGCCGCCCGCCGGCGGTAACGATTCAAAAAAAAGTGGGCTATGCCATAGCCCACTTAAGTGAAAAATCCGCGTCGCCGAGCTCAATAATATGCCGTATCTAACACCATTTTCCCCAAAAAGCAAGTTTTTTCTTTAAAAAATAGCCGCCTGCAGGTATAGAAGATGGTCGATTTCAACCTCGGGAGGACTGGCTTTGGCAAGCATCAAATCTTTTTTCCTGGCCTGCTATTCGGCCGTGATCGTCGGTATTTCCACTTTTCTGGGGGCCGTCATGGCGATCATCTGCACTTTCATCCCGCCGCTGAAAGTCAAGGGCGTGAATTATTGCGCCTGGGCCTGGGGACGCTTCATTCTCACCGCCAGCGGCATCAAGCTCCAGGTGATCGGCGCTGAAAACCGGGACCCGAAAAAAACCTACATCATCATCGCCAACCACAAGAGCTTTCTCGACATCTATGCCCTGCTGGCCGGCAGCGGCCTGCCCTGCCGCATGGTGGCCAAAAAAGAGCTGACCAAGATACCGATTTTCGGCCTGATGCTGAAACGCACCCACACGATCATCATCGACCGGAAAAACCGCAAGCAGGCGGTCCAGGCGATGCAGACCATCGGCAAAGCCTTGAAGGAGTACGGCATTTCCGTGGTCATCTTTCCCGAGGGCACCCGGATCAGGGGCCGGGCCCGGCTGGGTGAATTCAAGAAGGGCAGTTTTTTCCTGGCGGCGCAGCTGCGCATGCCGGTGCTGCCGGTGACCATCATCGGCAGCGACGACCTGCAGCCCAAGGGAGCGATCGCCATTCGGCCGGGAACCATCACCCTCAAGATCGACCCGCCCATCACCGTGCCTCCCGACCCCAAGGCCGAAGACGTGCGGGAATTGGCCCGGCAGTGCCAGCAGATCATCGCCGCCAACCTGCGGGCCGCCTACCCGAACGACGTCGACCGGCAGCCGCCGGCAAGCAACCAGCCAACCGGCTGAACGGCACGGGCGCCAGCCCGTCCCCGCCTCCCCGCGGCCAGACAACCCGCCGCGACATTCAATACAGGTAGAGCATGAACAGGACCTGGATGGCGCCGATCAGCGCCCCGAGCAGTCCCCCGAAAATATTGATATAGGTGAAGTGCTCTTTCATGATGTCCATCAGCAGGGCCTCCACCTGGATGACCGGCAGGACATTGATTCTCTCCTCCACCACCCGGGGAATGTCGATGCGGTCGGTGAGTTGGGGCAGTTCCGCTTCCAGCAGGTCGCAGGTGCGCCGGTAGACCAGCATGATGGTTTTTTCCAACACCTCGTAGGGAATTTTCAGGGACAGCTTGCCCAGCGGCACTTGGTAGCAGTATTCGAGCAGCAGCCGGTGCAGCCGGTCGGCGAGCTCTTTCTTGACCTGCCGGCGGCGCAGAAAGCGCAGCAGGCGGTCGCCCAAAGCCGCCGCCAGCTTCTCTTCCAGGGCGGGGAAGCCCAACTCGGCCGCCAGCTGGCCGAAAGGCCGCTCGTTGAACCTGGCCAGCAGCTGCTCGAAAAGGGCAAAACCCCGGTCGGCGGTTTCCGCCCGCCCCAGCAGGGCGACGATCTTGTCGATCAGGTAGTCCCTGGTGCCGGCCAGCTTCTGGTAGGAGACCTTGCGGGCCAGCTCGTTCACCGGCACGGCCAAAAAGGCTGCCAGCCTTTCTTCCAGCACCTGCAGCACCCGCTCCTGCACCCGGGGCTGCTGCAGGGCGGCGGCGATGTCTTCGCCGGCGGCGTCCACCAGCTCGTCAACCTTGCGGGCCAGGGTTTCTTCCGGCAGCGCCCAGCTGGTAAGCAGTTTTTTCCAGAAACCCATTTTGCTGATGTAGTTGGCGATGGTGTTGCGGATCCGCTGCTTGATCCGCTGGCGGATATTGGGGTCGTAGAGCAGGCGGCTGAGGCTGGCCATCAGGTCGGGCAGTTCCTGGCGCAGCTGGTTGAGCAGCAGTTCCTGCAGATCGGCGGGGATCACCTGGGCCAGCGGTTTGGGGGAACTCAACAGGCGGGAAAAGCCCTGTTCCAACTCCCGTCGCAGCCACCCCTGGACCGTCTCCGAAGCCAGCCAGCCGCCAAGGGCGTCCCGCAGGCGCAGGCGAAAGACGGCATAGGCTTCCGGCCTGACCAGGGAGGAAAGGCTTTCCCCCAGGGCCTGGTTGACAAATTTCGCCGTCAAATCGGTTACCAGGCTGCCGGCGGCCTCGCTTTCCAGCAGGCGGTCCACCAGGCCGTAAAGGTAATGACGGCTGTAGCGGGCTAGGCGCTCCAGGTCGGGCTGAAAATCGGCCGGCAGCAGGGCCGCCGGCGGCCCCAGGTCGCGTTCGAAAACGGCCTGGAATCGACGGGCGATGGCCATGTAGAGGCCGTCCTGGAAGTCCCGGGCCTGCAGCCGGGCGACGATCACTTCCCTGGTCAGCAAATGGTCGCCGACCATGCGGCCGATGTTCCTGGCCAGCTCCCGCCGCTTGGCGGGGATGATGCCGGGGGTCAGCGGCAGCCGCAGGCCAAAGATTCTTTTCTCGGTCAGCGGCCGGAAAAGCATGCGGATGGCCAGGTAGTTGGTAAAATAGCCGATTACCGCCCCCACCGCCGGCGGCGCCAGATACGGCAGCCAATGCTGGAAATTCATCATCAAAACCTCGCCGGGGCACCCTTCAAGCCACCCCTTTTTTCAACCCCCCGCCAAACCGCAATAAATATAAAGTCATCATAGTTGATGGCCGGCAATTGGTCAACACCAGGCCGGCCTTTTTGCCGGAAGCCGGGGGAAAAAACTTGTCCTGCCCGGTTTAATACGTTATTAATACGGGCCTGACAGGCAGGGACCCGGCAAAGGCCGGGAAAATTGTGACCAGGAAGCGAACAATGCCCAAGAAAATCATCTTCTTTTTTCTCCTTTGCGGCTTTCTCCTGACCCTGGCCGCCTGCGGCCGCTCGGACGAGGAGCAGCAAGGCCGGGCGGCAAAATCCCCGTCCCGGGCCGCGGTGGACCTGACGCCCGCCTACGGCGACACCATTGTCGTGGGCTCCATCGGCGATGCCAGCAACCTGATTCCCCTGCTGGCCACCGACAGCTCGTCCCACCAGATCGCCGGCCTGGTCTACAACGGCCTGGTACGCTATGACAAGGATCTCCACCTGGAGGGAGAGCTGGCCGAATCCTGGGAGGTTTCCCCCGACGGCCTGACCATCACTTTCCACCTGCGCCGGGGCGTCAAGTGGCACGACGGCCAGCCGTTCACCGCCGACGACGTCATGTTCACCTACCAGCTGATCATCGACCCCAAAACCCCGACCGCCTACGCCGGTGATTTTCAGCAGGTCAAGGAAGCCAAAGTCCTCGATCCCTACACTTTCCAGGTCACCTATGAAAAGCCTTTCGCCCCCGCCCTTTCCAGCTGGGGCCTGGGCATCCTGCCCAAACACCTGCTTGCGGGCCAGGAGATCACCAAGAGCCCCCTGGCCCGCCACCCGGTGGGCACCGGCCCCTACAAGTTCAGCCAGTGGAAAACCGGCGAAAAGATCGAACTGGTGGCCAACGACGACTATTTCGAAGGCCGGCCCTACATCGACCGCTACCGCTACCGGATCATCCCCGACTCGGCCACCATGTTCCTGGAACTGAAAGCCGGCAACCTCGACTGGATGGGCCTGACGCCGATCCAGTACGACCGGCAGACCAGCGGCCGCAAGTTCGCCGACCGTTTCAACAAGTACCGCTACCTGTCCTTTGCCTACACCTACCTGGGCTACAACCTGAAAAAACCCCTCTTCCAGGACAAGCGGGTCCGCCAGGCCCTGAGCTACGCCATCAACAAGGAGGAGATCATCGACGGCGTCCTCCTGGGCCACGGCCGGGTGGCCACCGGCCCCTACAAGCCCGACACCTGGTTCTACCACCAGCCGGCAAAGAGATACCCCTACGACCCGGAAAAAGCCCGGGAGCTGCTGCGCCAGGCCGGCTGGATAGACCGCGACGGCGACGGCCTCTTGGACAAGGACGGCCGGCCCTTTACCTTCACGGTAATGACCAACCAGGGCAACACCCTCCGGGCCCAGACGGCGGAGATCATCCAGCGCCGCCTGCGGGAAATCGGCATCCAGATGAAAATCAGGATCGTCGAGTGGTCGGCCTTCATCAACGAGTTCATCGACAAGAAAAAGTTCACCGCTGTCATCCTCGGCTGGACCACGGGCCAGGACCCGGACGTTTTCGACATCTGGCACTCGTCCAAAACCGGGCCGAAAGAACTCAACTTCATCAGCTACGCCAATCCGGAAGTCGACCAGCTGCTGGAGAAGGGCCGCCACACCTTCGACCGGGAAAAAAGAAAGGAATA
>JAFDMG010000090.1 GCA_019306045.1 Deltaproteobacteria bacterium
TTAAGTTCAAAAAATATGCCCCTCGTTATTTGGCAGAACGCCAGTATGTCTTTAACCGTAGATTTAACCTGAAATCTATTTTGCCTGCAATGCTGCGTGGTTGTGCTATCACCAGACCACGATCAGAAAAATGGCTACGTTCAGCTGAACTTTCATACTAATCAGGAAAAATATTGCATTAACCATAATCAGTGATTGACAATATTATAAGTTTCAGTATAGTACGTTATTATAGAAAAAATTTGTTTTTATTTGCTATATTTAACAGATTAAAAACTAAAACATTATGAAACACAGGGGAAAAGAAGTCAAGGAATTTTGGGCTAAATATCAGGATGCCGTAATTAAAACGGGGGTTTCTGAAGACAAAGCTGTCTGGTTTGTCCATTGGGCAGAAAAATTTGCCAAAGCAATCAAAGGCAAGCCGTTGCGGCAGCGCAGCCGGCAGGATATTGAGGATTTTCTCGATAACCTGAAAAAAACCGGCAAAAAATGGCAAGTGAAGCAGGCGGGCGAAGCCATCCGCGTTCTTTACGAAAATTTTTTACAGTTTGAACCTCTTAACGGGAAAGAGGAAAATTTTCGCGACGCCGGCACCAAGGTGCGGGAGGCAAAAAAGCGCTACGCGAAAGAATTGGCCGCTCTCAAAAGCGCTCTGCGCATCCACCATTATTCCCTGCGCACCGAGCAGGCTTATGAACAGTGGACGGCCAGGTTCATGGCTTTCCATGACTTGAAAAACCCGGAACAGTTTGCCGACCGGGAAATCAAGGAATACCTTGACTACCTGGCCCAGGTGCGGCAGGTGGCGGCCAGCACCCAGAACCAGGCCCTGAATGCCGTGGTCTTTTTTTACCGGGAAGTGCTGGGGCGCGAGGCCGGCGATTTCGACGACTTTATCCGGGCCAAAAGGCCGCGGCGGCTGCCGGTGGTACTGACCCGGGACGAGGTGGAAAGCCTGCTGGCTGAGATGGAAGGCATTTACCGGCTCCAGGCCGGACTGCTTTACGGCAGCGGCCTGCGGCTGATGGAATGTCTGCGGCTGCGAATCAAGGACATCGATTTCAAGCAGGGTCAGATCATGGTCAGGGACGGCAAGGGACAGCAGGACCGGATAACGGTGCTGCCCCAACGTTTTATCCCTCCCCTGCGCCAGCATTTAACCATGGTCAGAAAGCTGTACCGGGAAGACCGGGAAAAGGGAACGGTGGGCGTCTACATCTGGCCGGCCCTGGCCCGTAAATATCCCAACGCCGCCAAACAGTGGGGCTGGCAATACCTGTTTCCGTCAGCACGCCTGTCTGTCGATCCCCGCAGCGGCGCGGTCCGCCGCCATCACCTGCATGAAAGCGGCCTCCAGCGGGCGGTCAAACTGGCCGCGAACCGGGCCGGACTGACCAAAAACGTCGGCTGCCACACCCTGCGCCACTGCTTCGCCACCCACCTGCTGGAAGCCGGCTACGACATTCGCACGGTCCAGGAACTCATGGGGCACAAAGACGTCTCCACCACCATGATCTACACTCACGTGCTGAACCGGCCGGGAATCGCCGTCCGCAGCCCGGCCGACGGCTGACCGGCTTTTCCCGGTCTGTTAAGAGGCTGACCGCGGGCCGGCGGCGATGACGGCGCTGATCTGGTCCGCCAGGGTGCGGACGTTGATGGGCTTGGGAATGTAGGCGTCGCAGCCGGCCGCCAGGCTCTTGGCCTCGTCGCCGCGCATGGCATGGGCGGTCAGGGCGATGATGGGCACGGCGGCAAATTCCGGCGTCGCCCGGATGCGGCTGGTGACCTCGTAGCCGTCCATTCCCGGCAGGTTGATGTCCATCAGGATGACATCCGGCCGAATCTCGGCCAGCCGCTCCAGGGCCTCCCGGCCGGTTTCCAACCCCACCACGGCAAAGCCCCGATGGCGGAGTACCTTGATGACCAGCTCCCGGTTGTCCTCGTTGTCTTCCACCACCAGCACCACCGGCGGCCTGTCAGCGTCAGCAGCCATAAATCATCCTTCTTCCTGTTCTGCCGGAGCGGCTTCGCCGCCGTTCTCCACCTCGTCGGCCAGGGGCAGGAGAAAGGTGAACTCGGAGCCCCGGCCGTATTCGCTCTCGACCCAGATAGTGCCGTGATGCATCTCCACCAGCCGCTTGGTAATGCTCAGGCCCAGGCCCGTGCCGCCGTACTGCCGGCTGGCGGAGGTGTCCAGCTGGACGAACTCGCCAAACAGGCGGTCCAGGTCTTCCTCCTTGATGCCGATGCCGGTGTCGATGACGGCAACCTGAAGATATTTCTTCTCCGGGTCCAGCCCGGCGGGCGGTTCGCGGTCCCAGAGCCTGATTTTCAGGGTGATCCTTCCCTCCTCGCCGGTGAACTTGACGGCGTTGTTGAGCAGGTTGAGGAGGATCTGGCGCAGCTTCTCGGCGTCCCCCATTACCGGCGGCAGGGGTTTGGCAATCTCCAGGGCCAGCTGCTGCCTTTTATTCTCCACCAGCGGCTTGATGGTGTCAAGGGTTTCCTCCACCACCGGCAGCAGGTCCACCGGCTCCAGGTGGAGCACCATCTTGCCGGCTTCGATTTTCGACAGATCGAGAATGTCGTTGATCAGGGCCAGCAGGTGCTCGGCGTTGCGCTCGACTTTTTCGAGGCTGGCCCGCTGGTCGTCGTTGATGGGGCCGTCGACGCCGTCCAGGATCAGCTGGGTGTAGCCGATGATCGAGTTCATCGGCGTCCGCAGCTCGTGGGACATGTTGGCCAGGAATTCCGATTTCAGCCGGTCCAGCTCTTTCAGCTCCTTGTTGGCCTCCTCCAGCTGCATCGACTTGCGTTCCAGCTCGATGGTGCGCTCGGCCACCTTGGCTTCCAGCTCGCGGTTGAACTTGGCCAGCTGCTCGTAGAGGCGGGCGTTCTCGATGGCCACTCCCAGCTGCTGGGCCAGGGTCTTGAAGAGTTCGATGAATTTTTCCGAAAAATAGCCCTTCTCCTTCATGGAGGCGGCGGTCAGGACGCCGATGGTCCGCCGTTCGGCGACGATGGGCGCCTGGACGAAGGACTTGATCCCCTGGCCGGTGATCAGGTTGGTGGAAATGGGCTTGTCGATGTTCTCGGCGTCGTGGACGTAGATTACCTTGCCGGTGAGGAAGCATTCACCGGAGTAGCATTCCATGGTCGGCGGCCGCTCGGCCACCTTGACGAATTCCGGTGACAGGCCCCGCTGGCACTTGATCCGCAGCATGCCGTCGTCGTCGAGCAGGCGGATGGAGCAGTTGTCGACGTGGAACTTCTCCACCAACAGATCGAGGATGGCCTCCATCACCTGGTTGAGATTCAGGGAGGAGGCGATCGTCCTCGTGGCCTCGTAGAGCACCGACAACTCCTTTACCCGCTGCTGCAGCTCCTCCTGGCTGGCCTCCAGGGAGAGGGAGATCTTGCCGAAAATATCAAACACGTCCTCCATCTCGGAGCCGATGGCCTTCATGTAGTTGTTGCAAATCACCCGCGCCGCCGAGGAGCCGACGGCGCCCGCCAGCCGCTTTTCCACGTGCAGGGCCAGGCGCATGCGGTCCTGGTCGTTCATCTCCGCCAGCTTGTTGGCGTAGTCGTCGGTGCCGAAGAAATCCACCAGGATCTGGCGTGCCTTCTCCTTGCCGACGAACTTGGCCATCATCTTTTCCAGCTCCACCAGGGCCGGGAAGTTGGCGTAGCGCTTCTCGCGGATGAAGCGGTCGATGGTGGGCCGGAAAACGTCGACAAACCTTTCCGCCTGCCGGTGGTCGATGTCGTCCTGGGTGCCGAGGAGGGAAACGGTGAAATAGACCAGGACGTTGGTAGTTAGGGACCAGAAAAGGGCGTGGGTGTAGAAGTCAAAGCCCGTGAGGCCGAAAAGCTCGGTGGGCTTCAGCCACCAGATGTGGAACGGGCCGTCAAGGAGGAAAGAGGCCGACAGCCAGCCGGAGCGGATGATGGAGGGCAGCAGCAGGGTGTAGAACCAGAAAACGAAGCCGCAGAGGATGCCGAAAATCGCCCCGTAGCGGGTGCCCCCCTTCCAGTACATGCCGCCGATGATCGCCGGGGCGAACTGGATGGCGGCCGAGAAGGAAATCAACCCCATATTGACCAGCATGTAGGATTCGCCCACCAGCTGGAAAAACAGGTAGCCGAGCAGGATGATGATGAAGATCCCGATCCGCTTGATGTGAATCAGCCAGCGCGACAGGTCGGCCTTGACGTTGAGCATGATGAACAGGGGCATGATCAGGTTGTTGAGCAGCATGGTGCTCAGAGTTACCGAGGAAACCACCACCATGCCGGTGGCCGCCGACAGGCCGCCGATGAAAACCAGGACGCTGAGCGCCTGCTGGGAGTGCAGCAGCGGCAGGGTGAGAACGTAGGTGTCGGCAATCTCGGAGGGGCCGCCGATGCGCAGCAGGCCGCCGAAGGCAATAGGAATGACGAACAGGTTAATGAGGAAAATGTAGAGGGGAAAGAGGCACATGGCCTTGCGCACGTGCTCTTCCCGGTGGTTTTCGATGACGGCGATGTGGAACTGGCGCGGCAGAAACATCACCGCCGCCATCGAGAGGATGACCATGGTCAGCCAGGCCTGGTAGCTGTTGGCGCGGTTGGTGTTGATCAGCAGCAGGTGGCGGTAGTTGTCGCTGGCGGCGATGCGGTTGAGTATGTCGTGGAAGCCGTCGAACATGCCGTAGGTGACGAACAGGCCGACAAGGAAAAAGGCCACCAGCTTGACGATCGATTCCAGGGCGATGGCGGCCACCATGCCCTCGTGCTTTTCGGCTGCGTCCAGGTGGCGGGCGCCGAAAAGGCTGCCGAAGAGGCCGAGGATCAGGGAAATGTAGAAGGCGGTTTCCAGGTAGAACGGCCGGTCCCGGTAGGCCACGGTCACCGGCTGCACCAGGTCAACGATCGAGGTGCCGGGCGTCGCCCGGACGATGATTTCGAAGGTGGTGGAGATTGCCTTCAGCTGCAGGGCGATGTAGGGCATGATGCCGATGATGGCAAAAAAGGTCACCAGGGCCCCGAGGCGGGGGCACTTGCCGTAGCGGGAGCTGAGGAAGTCGGCAATCGAGGTGATGTTGTTTTCCTGGGTAATGCGGATCATCTTGCGAAGGATGAACCACCAGGAAAAGGCGGTCAGGGTGGGCCCCAGGTAGATGGTCAGGAACTTGAAGCCGGTATTGGCCACCTCGCCGACGCTGCCGTAGAAGGTCCAGGAGGAGCAGTAGACCGCCAGGGAGAGGGCGTAAATGTAGGGGTTGTCCACCAGGCTGCCGCCCTTGAAGCGGCGGCGGTCGGCGTAGAAAGCCACCGCGAAGAGCAGACATAGGTAGCCTAAAGCAATGCCGGCAATGAGAAAAAAGCGGTGGTTGAAAATCAGCGCCGCTGGCGTCGTCGATGCGGGCATGCTCCCCCATAATTAGCTGCTGGTTGCCGAAAAACAGACAAAAAAACCCCACCGGACATGCTGTAAATCTAGCCGGCGGGGTGAATTTTGTCAAATGACGCCAGCGGCCGGGGATGACGGCCGCCAGCGAACACGGCGTTTTTCAGGACATGCAGGCGATGATCCGCTCGCCGAAGGCCCGGCAGCCGATCTCCCGGGCGCCCGCCATCTGCCGGGCCAGGTCGTAGGTAACCTCCTTGCCCTGGATGGCCTTTTGCAGGGCCGTTTCCACCAGGTCGGCGGCTTCCCGCCAGCCGAGCAGTTCGAGCATCATCTTGCCGGAGAGAATCAGCGACCCGGGGTTCACCTTGTCGAGCCCGGCATATTTGGGTGCCGTGCCGTGGGTAGCCTCGAAAATGGCGATGCCGTCGCCGATGTTGGCCCCGGGGGCCATGCCCAGGCCGCCGACTTGAGCGGCGCAGGCGTCGGAAAGGTAGTCGCCGTTGAGATTGGGGGCCGCGAGAATGTCAAACTCGGCCGGCCGCAGCAGCAGCTGCTGGAACATGGCGTCGGCAATCCGGTCGTTGAGGAGAATCTTACCGGCCGGCAGCTGGCCGTCGTAGTCGGCATACAGCTCCTCTTCGGTGACCACCAGGTCGGCGAACTCCTCCCGGGCCACCTCGTAGCCCCACTGGCGAAAGGCCCCCTCGGTGAACTTCATGATGTTGCCCTTGTGCACCAGGGTGACCACCCGCCGGCCGTGGTCGACGGCATACTGGATGGCCATCCGCACCAGGCGCTGGCTGCCAGTTTTGCTGATCGGCTTGATGCCGATGCCGGAATTCTCCCTGATCTTGTCGACCCCCATTTCGGTGGCCAGGAAGTCGATCACCTTGGCGGCTTCCGGGGTGCCGGCTTCCCACTCGATGCCGGCGTAGACATCCTCGACGTTTTCCCGGAAGATGACCACGTCCAGCAGCTCGGGGTGCTTCATCGGGTTCGGCACCCCATCGAAATAGCGCACCGGGCGGATGCAGGCGTAGAGATCGAAATACTGCCGCAGGGCGACGTTGAGGCTGCGGATGCCGCCGCCCACCGGGGTCGACAGTGGCCCCTTGATGCA
>JAFDMG010000091.1 GCA_019306045.1 Deltaproteobacteria bacterium
GCTGCCGTTCCAGTGGACGGCGTCGGGGCCGTCCTTCTCGCGGATGGCCATCAGCTTGTCGGCCACCTCGTCCAGGGCCTGCTGCCAGGAGATCTTCTGCCACTTGCCGTTCACTCTCTTCATCGGACCTTTCAGCCGCTTTTCGCTGGTCACCATGTCGATGGCGCCGGCCCCCTTGCAGCAGTGACCGCCGCGGGAAAGAGGATGGTCGCCGGCCACTTCCTGGCGCACCCAGACGCCGTTCTGGACCTCGGCGATGATGCCGCAGGCCACCGAACAGTGGGTGCAGATGGTTTTTACCTTCTTGGAACCGGGATAGGGATCCTTCCTGGCCACCTTGCCGCCCTCGGCCGCCAGGGACTTCCTGGTCAGCCGGCTGCTCAGCACCACGCCGGTCAGCGCCGCGGTGGCCGCCGACAATTTCAGGAACGAGCGCCGGGCCAGGTGCGGATTGACGGTTATCTTCCTGCCGGCCGGCAGTTTCCCGTCCGGACGATTGATTATCTTTTTGCTTGCCATGCTCCCCTCCTTCTTCCTAGGACTTCAATGACCGGTAGTATTCCCGGAATGCCGGAGTTTCCCGGTACAGGATTTCCCCGTCTGCGGTTTTTTGTTTCCGGGCCGAGGCTTTGCCCGGGCTGACAGCGCTGACGGCCACGGCTGCCGCCGACCCCAAAACCAGTTTTTTCAAAAACGAGCGCCGATCATCTCTCATAGCCATTCCTCCTTATCAATCAGGTTCCAGATTGAATCTGAAAATTGAATCTGAAAAAAATCGCCCGCGGTCACCCCAGGCAGTTGTCTTCCATCCGCAGCCAGGACTGCAGGAACTCGGCACAGGCGGAATAAAACTCCACCCCTTCCAGCTGCTGCAGGCGTTGACTGATACCGGCTACCACCGGTTCCAGGAAATCCCGCCGCAGGCGTTCCTGGGTGGCCACCTCATTTTCCGCGTTCTCCGTTTCGATCATCCGGACCATCAGATCCAGCAGCACCGGCAGGGAATCTTCCGGTTCCTTGTACTCCTCCTCCTTGACGTAGCCGCTGGCCGCCATAAGCTGCCGGACTTCCACCAGACGACGGCCGAAATGGTGTCCGTCGAGATAGTACGAAGCGGTCCAGTTGACCTGCCGGACGCTGAAGGGATTGACGAACAGATCGTAATATTCCTCCTGGATCCGTTGGAGCTCCAGGTCCTCCAACAGGCCCGCCAGGCGACGGACGGACCCGGCCACGGCCGGGTCGGGAATCTCGCCGGCCAGGGAGCAACACACCTGCCGCCAGCCGGCCACCTTGGCCTCATCCGGCTCGGCAACGAAAAACGACTTGCCCAGTTCGTAGAAAAACCGCCGCACCTGGCGCACGGCCCCCTTTTCCGGGTTAAGATCAGGCTTATTTTTCATGGGCTTCAAACATCTTTACCGCCCGACAGGTTTCGCAGTATGCCAGGACCTCTTCGGTCTCCGCCGACCGCCCCCGCTCCCGCAGCAGGGCCACCACCCGTTCATAGCTCTTCCGGGTGCCGAAACGGGCCCCACAGCCCCGGCAGACCATCGGCTCCGCCCGCGACAGCACCCGGGCGGTAAAAAACTCCTTTTCCAGCCACAGGCCGGGCTCCAGGGTGAGGGCATTCTCCGGACAAACTGAGACACAGATACCACACTGGACACACAAGTCGGACCGGTGTTCCAGGGTATATTCCTGTTCGTCGCTGCACAGGGCGCCTGTGTAGCATTCATTCAGGCAGGCAACGCAGGCGGTGCAGCGATCGACATCGCAAACCAGCCGGCCGTAAGCGGCGAACTCCTCCCCGGCCAGCTGCTTCTCCGCCGGTTCGCCGGCGGCATCCAGGAGAAACTCCAGCACCGCGGCCAGCTTCCGCCGCCGGCCGGCAAAGGAAAAGTCATCGTAAAACCGCACCAGGGGATGGGGTTCCTCCGGCGCCGGCACCCCGGCAAAATCAGCCACCGCCACGGCGGCGACAAAACCGGCGCGGGCAAACAGCCTTTCAAGTACCAGGTTGGCCTGGCGCCGCTCCCGGCCGGCGGCCGGGGATTCTTCCTCTCCACCGGTCAACACCAGCACCCGCTGGAAACCGAGGGCAAAAAGGAAAAGAAAATGCATCGCCGTCAGGGCCCCGGGCTGGGGATACTCGAGGAAAAAGGCCGACTCCCGGCAGCAACCGGGCTGGCGCCACCAGAGCTGCTGCAGCTGTTCCGCTGTGCCAACGACCAGCTCGGACCTGCCGGCCAGCGGCAACTCGGCGAAAAAGGAGATAAACTGCCGGTCATTGAAGCGCTGTTCCTGCAGCGCTCCGGTGGGGCAGACCGCCACGCAGGCCCCGCAATCAAGACAGGCGAAGTGGTCAACAGCCACACCATCAGCACCGCAGGTCAGGGCCCCGGCGGGACAGGCTTCCTGGCAGCGCCGGCAGCCCAGGTTCAGCCGGCCGCTGTACTGACACAGCTCCCGGGTCCAGGCGACGTTTTCCTCCACCTGGTGTTCCCCCACCTGACGGAAGAATTTCTCCCGCTCGGCGGCGGCAAAGATCATCTCCCGTTCGGTCGGCAGTTCGACCGCCGGTTCCCCCAGCAGGATGACCGCCGGCACAATGAACTCCTTCTCTTCCCGGGCAGAGAGATCGATGGCCCCGGCGGAACAAGCCGCCACGCAGCGGCCGCCCAGGGTACAAAATCCGAAATCTATCTCCAGACCCGGACTGATGCAGCCCGGCTCGCAGACATCGATGCAGGCCCGGCACCAGGTGCACTTCTCCCGGTCGATGGGCACCCGGCAGGTACACCGCAGCCGGTATTCGCCACCGGCCGCTTCCAGGCTGACATCCTCGGCGCAGACAAACTCCGCCTCCGGAAAGATTGAGGACGACTGCAGTACGGGAACCAGTTCCAGCAGGCCCCCATAAGTCTCGATAAAATCAACCAGTTGCCCGACATCAGCGGCCAGCACCGCCGCCCGGGGCTCTACCCGGTAACGATAGTTTTTCGGCGCGACGGCTTCCAGGCGCTGCCGTTCGGCCACGGCCAGGCCGGTCAGCCACTCCCGGTCAGCCCCGGCCAAATCGGCATTCAGCTGCAGGGTCGCGGAAACCGGTACCACAGCATCCGGCCACTGGTCCGGAAAACCGCTGAGCAACAGAGGTGCTGCCGGCGCCGCTTCCAGTTCACCAACCGCAATCTCCTGCAGGATAAAATCTTTTCCGACCGGAAAGAGGGCTAAAAACGACAAATCGACTCCCAAAACGTGATTTCAGATTGCCTGGCGCGGTCCCCCAAACGGCGCCGCGCCCCACTTACAGGAAACAGCAATTTCCATACCCGGCGACAGGCAACAACCGGGAAAACATGATTTCACCATGGGCAACATAAAAAAACCCACATATTCAGATAGTTGCAAACATCCCCCACCACGATCGACAGCCGGCAATATTTTTCCCCGGCAACAAAAAACCCGGCCAGTGCACGCTGGCCGGGAATCTTGTCTCCAACAGGGGGCGGCAGCCCCGGATCAACGGTAATTCTGTCTTCCGGGCGGGATATATTGTCCGGACTGCAGATTGCCGGCAAGAACAATGGTAATCGTCGTCCCCCGACCCACCTCGCTGCTGACCTCGATATCGCCGCCGAGACTGCGAATCAGCTCGTAGCTGATCGACAGCCCCAGGCCGGTACCGTCCTGCTTGGTGGTATAAAAGGGATTGAACATGTTTTCCATCTCCGCGGGGGTCATGCCGCAACCGGTATCACTGATGATGATCTGCAGCCGGCCGGCATCACCCGACACCGTCCGCACCCGCAGGGTGCCGCCGCCGGGCATGGCCTGCAGGCTGTTAACAATGATGTTGGTCACCACCTGAACCAGATGGTCCTCGTCATTCATGATCCGCGGCAGCGATCCCAGGTCGGTTTCGAGCCGGATCCCCAGCTCCTCCAGCTGGGGCTCGAGGGAGGCCAGCACCCTGGTCACCACCTCGTTGAGATCGACCTCGGCAAATGCCGTCTGCCGCACCCGGGAAAAACCGAGCATGTTCTTGACGATCTTCTGAATACGCTGGGACTGCTTCTTGATCAGGCTGATCTCGTCCGCGAACCGCTGTCTCATCTCGGCATCCATCTCGATCAGCTCGATGTTGCCGGTAATGACGTTAATGGGATTATTGACCTCGTGGGCCACCCCGGCCACCAGGCTGCCGAGGGCCGCCAGCTTACCGGAACGCACCAGCTGTTCCTGGGCCGCCTGCAGCCGGGCCAGGGACTCCTCGAGGCGCCGGTTGATCTCGTCCTTGTCGGCCATCATCTTCAGCAGATCCTGTTTGGTCCGCAGCAGCTCCAGGTTGCGGGTCTCGAGTTCCGCCGTCCGCTGGGCCACGGTCTCCTCCAGGTTCCGGTTAAACTTTTCAATGGAGCTGTCGCGCTCCCTGAGAGCGGCAATCATCTGGTTGAAACGGGTGGCCAGGAGGCTGATCTCGTCGTTGCCGTGGACCCCCACCAGGCGCCCGAGATCGCCATCGGCGACCTTCTGCATCTCCTCTTCCATGTTCATCAACCGCCGGGAAACGTTGCGGGCGACGATGAAAACCACGAGGAAGGTGGCCAGACTGCCAAGCCCGAGGATAAAGAGCAGGACCATGACGATCCGGTTGCGGAAATCGACGAAGGGCCTTTCTAGCATGCCGACGTAAAGGATGCCGATCACCCGGCGCTCATAATTGTAGATGGGCTCGTAGGCGCTGATATACCAGTTGTTGACCACGAAGGCCCGGTCGGTCCACTTCTGTTCGCTGTTGACCACCCGCTCGTAGACCTCCCGGGACACCTGGGTGCCAATCGCCCGGCGGCCGACGGAATCCTTGACGTTGGTGGAGATGCGAACGTCATCCTGGAAAATAGTCGCCGTGCCGATATCCTGGCCCGCGAAGACGGCATCGTGAAAAACCACCTTTTTAATGGTATCCACCAGGGTGTAATTGCGGTTCAGGAGAACGCCGCCGTAGACCGCGCCGATGATATTACCCAGACGATCGCAAACCGGCCAGGCGGACACCAGAACCATGCCGTCGCTAACCGCCGCCCGACCTTTGCGCCGGGCCTTTGGCGTGGGAACAATCTCCAGGTGAACCTGGCGCTCCAGGTCGCGACTTTCCTTGGCGATTTCACTGGCGGGAAGGATTTCGGTGCTGGCGTGGTGCTCGCCGATCAGGGCCCGATTGACCAGGCTCAGGGCCGGCCGGTCACCAAACAGGTAGGGATTGTGGGCCCGGACGACCACCCGCCCGCTGCTGTCGGTCAAGGTAAGAAAATCGAATTTCTCGGTCACCCGCAGACGCTGCATCACCCGCTGGATATCGGTTCGCCGGCCGGCAGTCAGGGCCTGAACCAGATCACAGCCGGAAGCCACCAGGCGAACAACGGCATCGATATCCCGCAACGCGAAGCTGTAGATCTCGTGGGCCGCGCTCAGGTCGTTGACGATCTTGCTCTGGGCCTGCTTGAAGATGAAGCTGTTGATAACGTGGATGGAAAAGGCGGTGGCCAGGGCCATGGTCAGCAGCGGCAGTGAGAGGTTGGCCAGCACCAGCTTCCATTTCAGGGGAAAGATTTTCGCTTCAGCGGTCATCGACCTTCATCCTCTGCAGTTTCCGCTGCAGGGTTTTGGGAGAGATGCCCAGGATCCGGGCCGCCTTCCCCCGGTCACCGTTCACAGCCCGGTAAACCCTGGCGATGTAGCGCAGTTCCACCTCGGCAAGAGGAAGAAAGAAATCATCGGCGGCCCCGGTTTCAGCCGGGCTCAGGCTGCCCAGGCTGAAAGGCAGCAGGCTGGGGGTGAAACAGCCGTCGCTGGCCAGAACCACCGCCCGGTGCACCAGGTTGCGCAGCTCCCGCACGTTCCCCGGCCAGGCGTGGGCCAGCAAGGCCTCCTCCACCGCCGGGCTGACGGTCAGCTGCGGCCGCTTCTCCCGGGCGGCATAATAGGCAAGAAAATAGTGCACCAGGGGCATGATGTCGTCGGGCCGTTGGCGCAGGGGCGGAATCTCGATATTGAAAACCTGCAGGCGGTAGAAAAGATCCTCCCGGAAGCGGCCGGCCGCCACGGCGGCCGGCAGATCCTTGTTGGTGGCCGCCACAACCCGGGCCTCCACCCGCACCGGTTTGACGCCGCCCACGGGAATGATCTCCTTGGTCTCGATAACCCGGAGCAGCTTCTGCTGCAGGTTCGGGGAGATATCACCAATCTCATCCAGCAGGATAGTGCCGGAGGCGGCTGCGGCAAACAATCCCTCCCGGCTCTTCTCCGCCCCGGTGTAGGCACCTTTGACGACCCCGAACAGCTGGCTTTCCAGCAGCGACTCGGCCAGGGCGCTGCAGTTGACCGCCAGAAAAGGCTGCTGCCGGCCCGGGCCGTGGCGGTGGATGTAACGGGCCAGCACCTCTTTGCCGGTGCCCGACTCCCCGGTCAGCAGCACGGTGGCCGAACTGGCCGCCACCTTGTCCGCCAGGCC
>JAFDMG010000004.1:0-1191 GCA_019306045.1 Deltaproteobacteria bacterium
GCCGGAGGCCATGGTCAGCTGGTGCTGCAGCTGGGCGATGCTCAGAGCCGTGCCGTTGTTGCCCGGCAGCTCCAGGGGATTGTCGGCGGCGGCGATTTTGACCGGATCCTCGAGAACGGGATTCACCCCCATGGTCCTGGTCGCCTGGTCGCGGAAGGAAACCGTGAAGGTGTCGCCGGCCCGCGGGGCACCGGCGCTGTAATCGATATGCAGGTGATAGCCCCGGAAGCTGATGCCCACCTGGCTGGCAATCGAAGTGTCGATGGTCACCTCGCTGCCGGCAACCTCTTCGCCGGTGGACAGGTCAATGACCTTGAACTCGTCGCCGGCCCCGGCATAATCCCTGGTCAGCTGGATCTGGTAGTCGTCGTAATCATGCAGGTTGGCCCAGTCAACCCCGTTAATACCCTGGGAAGCATCGAAGGTCAGCACGCCGTCGCCCCGGTTGTCCATCCCCTGGTTGACGGTAATGGCGTGGGTGAAAAAGAGGTTGCCAGTGGAGCCGTCGAGCCCGTAGCCCTGCACGTGCAGCCGGTTGACATGGTAGATCATGCCGGCGGCCAGTTCCCGCAGGTCGTCCCGGGCCGCCTGCAGGTCGTGCCAGGAATCCAGGTGGCCTTTGAGATTGCCGCCCGTGAGGCTGTCGTTGATTGCCGAAAAATCGTCGTGCCAGATGACCAGCGGCTCGCCGGAATAACGGTCGTAGTCCACTTTCAGCTCGTAGGACTGCACCCCCTGGACCAGGGACTTGCCGTTGGCGGTCAGCACCGTCACCTGGAACATCTCATCCTCGAAATAATTGATGTCGATCATCTCCGCCAGCTGTTCCAGGGTGTGATTACGGCGGTCGCGCAGGTCGTTGGCATCGTTGCCCAGCTGTTCGTTGTCGGCGATCTTCTGGTTCAGGTCGGCCAGCTGGGCCGCCAGGCCGTTGATCTGCAGAACGGTGTTCTCCACCTTCTGGTCCAGGATGCGTTCCTGCCCCCGGAGATCGGTGTCCATGCTGTTGATGGTCGCGGTCATGATCTTGCTTTTCTCGACCACCGAAACCCGCTGGGCAATGCCTTCCGGGTTGTCGGCCAGGTCTTCCCAGGAATTCCAGAAATCCCCCATCACCGGCAGCAGGCCGTAATCGCCGGTCTCGTTGAAAGTCCGCTCCAGGTCGGCCAGGGCATCGCTGCGGGCGTCCCA
>JAFDMG010000004.1:1202-39638 GCA_019306045.1 Deltaproteobacteria bacterium
ACCCCGGTGCCCCGCATGCCGACGGCATCCCGAAGCGGCGGCGTCGCCTGGACGATTCCCACCTGGCGGGAATAGCCGGGCGTGTTGACATTGGCCACGTTGTGGCCGATGATGTCGATGTTGGTCTGCTGGCTGAACAGCGACAGCCGGGAGGTGTTCAGGGTATTGCTGAGTCCGATGGGCATGATGTTTTCCGCAAAGTCGACAGGTTGTCAGAAAAGCCCGGTCCGTGGCCCGGATCGGCTCAAACCTGGTGGTTCAGGCCGTTGCCCCGCAGGGCGGCGGGGGAGCTGGCCACCGTGCCGCTGGCCTGGTAGCCCAAGTTGACCGGCAGCACCTGCTGGAAAAAACCGCAGCAGCGCCGGTTGACGGTGGTCAGCACTTCCAGGTTGCGGCGCAGGATGCCGCTGCGGCGATTCACTTCGACGCCGGCCGTCCGGATGGCCCGGCACTTGGCCGCCAGCCGCCGCCGCGGCTCGCCGGCCAGCAGCCCGGCGACCTGGCGCAGCGACCCGATCTCCCGGCCGGCAAGCTCCCCGGCTTGGCACAGGGTTTCCTTTTCCTCGCCCAGGAGGGCCGCCAGGCGGACCGCCAGCTTTTCTCCCCGGTAGATCAGCGCCGCCAAATCCCCGGGACCGACCGCTGCCAGGTTTTCCTCCAGCTGGCGGTAGACGGCGGCAATTTCCGCCAGCAGCTCCAGTTTCCGGTCCGCCAGCTGGAAAAAGCGGACGGTCAACTCCGCCAGCCGGACGCCGGTTTTTTCCGGACAGGTCATGCATTCCTCCCTGACAGTGGGTTTTGACAGCCAGTCGACAAAAAAAAGCCATGGATCAAGGACCCATGGCTCGAATCAGCGACAACGGCAAGGTCCCGTTACAACAGCGACTCCATGAGCATTTCCTTGATCATCTTGGTGGCCAGATCCTGGCTGTCAACCCGGTAGGTGCCGGTATCGACGGCGGTTTTCAGCTTCGCCACCAGATCCTGCCTGATTTCCGGGTTCTCCTTCACCTGCTCGGCAATCCGGGAAATGCCCCGGCCGCGGGAAGAAACCTGGACGGTATCGGCCACCCCGGCCGCCGGCTGCGGCTGCGAGGCCGCCTGGCCCTTCGAGGCCGGCTCCGTCGGCGCCGCCTCCTTGACGGCCTCGGAATTGAGCAGGCCCTGAAGCTTGTTGATCATATTTTCTACCTTCAATTTAATCCCCCTTGACAGTGTTTTTGCTTAATACACTTATCGGCAGAAATCAAAAAAACTTTAGGGGATTTGTCGGCAAATGTCAAGCCAGTTGTTGGTAGAAAAATTCGGTCAGGCCGGTGGCTTCCCGCCGCGCCAGGAGGTCCGCCAACTGGCTGTCAAAGAGCGATTGATAGATGTCGTCGGCATTGCTCTTTTTGAGCAGGCCGTCATGCGGCACCGTCTGCCGCATCTCCTTCAGCATCATGGCCAGGAACATGGATTCGAATTGCTGGCAGGCCTGCCGCAGCCGGCGGTTGTCCCGCTCCCCGTTGCTGACCTTGTCTTCGGCAGCCGGGGCGTTTTTCTTGAGCTCCTGGTGCCGGTGCCAGCCGGCGGCAACGGCGTTGCTGCCCGCATAAATCATGGGATCGTATGCCATGTTCCTCACCATTTGCCGGGTTGCCCCGGCGTGCCTTGTTTACTCGTTTACATGATCTCCAGGTCGGCATGCAGGGCGCCGGCCGCCTTGATCGCCTGGAGAATGGCCATCAGGTCGCGGGGGGTGACGCCGACGGCGTTCAGGGCCCGCACCAGCTCGTCGATCTTCACCGTCTGGGGCAGCACCACCAGGCGGGATTTCTCCTCCTCCACTTCGACCTTGGTATTGGTGGTCTGCACCGTGCGGCCGGCGGCCAGGGGCTGCGGCTGGGAGACCTGGGGCGTGGCGGTGATGCGCACCGTCAGGTCGCCGTGGGAAATGGCCACCGTGTCGATGAGCACGTCGTTGCCCATCACCACCGTGCCGGTGCGTTCGTCAAAAACCACCTTGGCCCGGGAATCGGGCACCACCTGCAGGTTTTCCAGGGTGGCCAGGAAAGGAATCAGGGTGCCGGGCTCGTAGCTGGGCGGAATCATTTCGATGGTGGCCGAATCCCGGGGCACCGCCAGGTTGGCCCGGAAAGCGTCGTTGATCGCCTTGCTCACCCGGGAAACGGTCATGAAATCGGGCTGGTTGAGAGCAAGGACAATCTTGCCGTCGTTGAGAATCGTCGACGGCGGCTCCCGCTCCACCAGGGCGCCGTTGGCGATCCGGCCGACGGTGGGATGATTTTTCACCTGCTTGCCGCCACCGCCGCCGGTGCTGAAGCCGCCGATGGAAATCGGCCCCTGGGCCATGGCGTAAACCTGACCGTCGGGCCCCTTCAGCGGCGTCAACAGCAGGGTACCCCCCTGGAGGCTGTCGGCGTCGCCCATGGAGGACACCACCACGTCAAGGCGGGTGCCGTTGCGGGCGAAAGGCGGCAGCTCGGCGGTGACCATCACCGCGGCGACGTTGTCCAAATCGATGGTCTGGGCCGGCACCGGGATGCCCATCTTTTCCAGCATGTTGGCGATCGACTCGCCGACGAACTTGCCCTTCTTGGTGTCGTCGCCGGTGCCGTCGAGGCCGGCCACCAGGCCGTAGCCGATCAGCTGGTTGCTGCGCACACCCTGGATGGTGGCGATATCCTTCAGGCGGACCGCCGGACACTCGACCGTGCCCGCCAGCAGCAGGAGAACTGCCCCGCCCAACATCAGCACGAATTTTCTCATTGCCGTCCCCGTGTACCGGCCGCCGGCCGGCGGCCGACGGGCTTGATGAACAAATGGATTAGAATGGCCACACCAGATCCAGAATCTTCGTTGCCCAGCCCAGCCGCTGCTTCGAACCCAGGGTGCCGGTGCCGCCGTAGTCGATGGCGGCGTCGGCGATCAGCGACGAGGAAACCGTGTTGTCCGGGGCGATGTCACTGGCCCGGATGATGCCGGTCAGGGTGACGTAATGGTTTTCACCGTTGACCTGGGTGAAATGGCTGCCGCGGATCTTCAGGTTGCCGTTGGGCATCACCTCCATCACCCGGACTGCCAGCCGGGCGGTGAGGGTATTGCTGCGGGAGGTGGCCCCCTTGCCTTCCGTCTTGTTGCTGCGCTTGGCCTCGATCAGCTTGGCCATGTCCGCCTTGCTGCCGAAAACGTTCTTGTAACCGAAAAGTTCCGGGATGCCGTAGCTGGCCTCGTTGCTGCCGTCGCTGACGGTCGAGGCGTTGCCGCTGCCCTTGAAGTTCTCGGCAATGATGATGTAGACGATGTCGCCGACCCGGTGGGCCCGGCGGGCGTCGTAGAGCATCACCGGTACTTCCCGGCCGTCGGCGACCGGGCAGATGGAGCCGTGGTGATAGGTCTGCACCGGTCCCGCCGGCTGCTGCGCCACTTCGGTTTCCACCGGCGAATAGATGGGCGCCGGCGCCTGTTTTGCCTGGCTGAAGAGGCCGTTGCAGGCCCCCAGGGGCAGCAGGCTCAAAGCCAGCAGCACCCGGCCGATAATTTTTGCGTTTTTCATCGCTGTCCTCGCCATGTCAATAGGCTACCCGCACCTGCCCGGCGTCGACCACCCGGGCCTGGTAAGTGCGGCGGGAGACGGGGTTGCGCACCATGATCAGCTGGTCCTGGCAGCCCTGGGACAGGGCAACCCCGCGGGTAACCACCCGGATGTGATCGTGCTCCAAGACCACGGTGACCATTTCACCCCGGGTGACCAGGCGGTGGGGACGCAGGTCCTGCTTGCTCAGGGGCTGGCCGGCGGCCACCCGGCGGACCGTCTCGTAAACCGCCTGCCGGGGAAAGTCGATCAGGCTGTGGCTGTCAAGTCGGCGGCAGTCGATCATCTGGTGGCGAACATCGCGCCAGCGGACCAGCTGGCCTTTCTCCAAAGGGTGGACGGGTACGTAAACCCCGGCCTTGCCGGCCACCTCCACCGACAGCCAGCCCTGGGCCAGCCGGCGGCCGTCCCGGCTGGCTTCCACCTGCACCGGCATTTTTCCCGAGCGGCGGTTCCATTTGCCGATCTTGACCACCCGCACCGTCCGGCCGCCGCCCCCGCCCAGCTTTTTGCCAAACCGCTGGAGGCCGCGAATCTCCCCCAGCCGCAAATCGACGACCCAGGGCAGGGCCAGCCGGACCTCTTTCAGGATGGCCGCCCGGAGCTCCGACTGCCAGCGGCCGTCCGGAACCGCCTGGCGCCCGGCGGCCGGGCCGCCCGGCACGAGCAGGAAAACGGCCGCCATGAAGGCCGCAAGGAGAATTTCAGTCACCCGGCTGCGCATCGTCGATCCCGTCACTGGTCATCACCGCTTGATGTTGTTGGCCGTCTGCAGCATCTCGTCGGCAGTCTGGATGGCCTTGGAGTTGATTTCATAAGCCCGCTGGCCGACGATCATCTTGACCATCTCATCGACCACCACCACGTTTGACATCTCCAGGAAGCCCTGGCTGATGGTCCCCAGGCCGTCGTTGCCCGGGGTGCCCAGGGTGGCCGGCCCGGAGGCGTCGGTTTCCAGGAACAGGTTCTTGCCCAGGGCCTTGAGGCCGGAGGGGTTGGAAAACCAGCCCAGTTCGATGGTGCCCACCTGGGTCGAGGTGGTCTGCCCGGCCTGAACGACGGAAACCGTGCCGTCGTTGCTGATGGTGATCGAGGTGGTATCGGTGGGGATGGTAATCGGCGGCTGCAGGGGGTAGCCGTCAGCGGTGACGATGGCCCCGGTACTGTCCAGCTTGAAGGAGCCGGCCCGGGTGTAGGCGGTGGTGCCGTCGGGCTGGAGAATCTGGAAAAAGCCGTGGCCGTCGATGGCCATATCCAGCTCGTTGCCGGTCTCGGCGTAGTCGCCCTGGGTAAAGATCTTGTAGACGGCCACCGGCTTGGTCCCCAGGCCGATCTGGATGCCGGTGGGCAGCTCGTTGCCGGCGGCGGACAGGGTGCCCGGCTGGGAATAGGCCTGGTAAAGCAGGTCCTGGAAATCCGGCCGGCTTTTCTTGAAGCCGCTGGTATTGACGTTCGCCAGGTTGTTGGCCACCACGTCGATGCTCAGCTGCTGGGCCTGCATGCCGGTGGAGGCGGACCACAATGCACGGATCATCTGCCACTCCTTCGGAAAAAAGTCTCCAATAAAGCAAATAAGGCAAACACAGGGAAAAACTCCGATTCAAACGGCGGCGATCTCGCTGGCCGCCATCTGGTTCAGGTCGCCGATGGTGCTGATGACTTTCTGCTGCTGCTCGTACTCCCGGGAAATCTCGATCAGGCTCACCATGGCCCGCAGGGCGTCCACGTTGGCCCCCTCGAGCACCCCGGCGGCCACCACCGGCTCGTTGACCGGCTGGGGCGGCCCGGCGGCCGGCGTCGGCAGAAAACCCAGGCCGCCAAGCTTCTGCAGGCCCTGGCGGTCGGCAAACCGCACCAGGCGCAGGGAACCGACCGGCTGGCCGTCGACGATCACCTCCCCGAAGCGGCTGACTTTGACATCCTCGCCGTCCACCACCAGGGGCCGGGGCGGATTCTGCCGGGAAAGCACCAGGTCGCCGTTGACGGTCACCAGTTCTTTGTTGCCGTTGAGGCGGAAACTGCCGTTGCGGGTATAGTAAACCTGGCCGGCGGCCCCGCGCACGGCAAAGAAAGCGTCGCTTTCGATGGCCAGGTCCAGGGGATTGCCGGTCACCCGCAGGCTGCCGGCGCTGAAATCGGTCCAGACGACATCCGGCACGGCGGCGGCCACCTGCTCCCGCACGCCGACCGAGGCCCCGGCGGCGGCCCCCTGGCCGGCCAGGACGGTGCTGAACAACGGCAGATCGCGCTTGTAGCCGCTGGCATTCAGGTTGGCCAGGTTGTTGGTCAGCACCGCCAGCCGCCTCTCGTTGGCCAGGGAACCGGTCAGGGCCGTGTAAATTCCGTGATTCATCGCTAATCTCCCGGTTTGCAGCACGGCGGTTCAACCGCCCACGGTCATGGCAATGCAACTTGCATACCAACGACCATAATTTGCCGTCTCGCGATAAATACTTAAATTTACAGGAATATTTTTTGAACTTTCTGGAAAGGGCCCGGCAACCGGGGCTTTTTTTCCCAGGCCGGGAACGGCGGAAGGCAATAAATGCCTAGTGGACAGCCCCGGCCGGGAAATCCCTGCCGGCCGCCGGGTCCGGGACCGGGAAAAGCGGTTGACAAAAGCCCCGGGACATGACTACTAACAAAGTTAGAATGATATAAGTAGAAAGGATGCGGCGATGAGCAAGCAGCAGCTGACAGCCAATATGGAAGACTACCTGGAAGCGATCATGATTCTACAGCGGGACCGCAAGGTGGCCCGGGTCCGGGACATCGCCAAGCTGCTGCAGGTGAAAATGCCCAGCGTCACCGGGGCGGTGAAAAACCTGGCGGAAAAAGGACTGGTAAATTACGAGCGCTACAGCTTCGTCACCCTGACGGACAAAGGGGTGAAAATTGCCGGCGAGATCATCAACCGGCACCGGATCATCTACGAATTCCTCAACGGCATTCTCGGTGTCAGTCCGGAAATCGCCGAACTGGACGCCTGCCGCATCGAGCACGTCATCAGCCCCCAGACGGTGGCCAAGCTGAAAACCTTCGTGGCCGCCGGGAAAGTCAGCCAAGAACCCGGAGAATAACCTCTTTGCCCACCAGGTTGTCGAGATCCTGGTCGGCGGTGACCTGCAGGGTCACGATCCTGACATTGTTCCGGTCGATCAAGGCCTGGGTCCGGCGTTTCTCCTTGAAGCGCCGGCGCTCCTCGCCGTCGTAGCGGCCCAGGGAATAGCGCCGCTGCCGGCGGCGACCCCGCCTGGTGGCCAGGATCTTACCCCGCAGGGTATTTTTGTTCACCTCCCGCTTGCCGGGCATCACCGGCCGGTTGGGCATGATGGACGGAATGATAAATTCAACCATGTAAAAATCCCCCCCTTATTTCAACTGGAAACTCCCCGGTACTGTTATTCGCCGGCCGGCGCCGCAAACTTTAGCCAATTCTGCCGGCCGGTTCCCGCCACCGGCGGCCGCCCTCACTTTTTCGTCAGCCCCCAATCCCGCAGGCGATACTCGATCTTGCGGACGCTGATCCCCAGCTCCCGGGCCGCCGCCTGCTTGCTGCCGTGCCGCTCGAGGGCGCTGAGAATCATCTTCTTCTCCATCTCCTTGAGGCTCATGCCCGCCCAGGGGTCATCGGCGGCGGTGCCCGGCGGCGCTTCCTCCCCGGCGTCGGCCGCCGGCAGGGAGATGTCCTCGGGGCGGATCGGCCGGTCCTTGGCGTAGATCAGCGCCCGCTCGACGACGTTTTCCAGTTCCCTGACGTTTCCCGGCCAGGCATAGGCCTGCAAAAGCTCGTAGACTTCCCGGTCCGGGTACTGCGGCGGCCGCTGTTCCCGGGCAGCCGCCCGGTCGATGAAATACTTTACCAGCAGCGGCAGATCGTCCAGCCGCTCCCGCAGGGGCGGCAAGGAAACAACCACCACGTTCAGCCGGTAGAACAGATCTTCCCGGAAGCGCCCCGCCGCCACCAGCCGGCGGAGGTTCTGGTTGGTGGCCGCAATGATGCGCACATCGGCATAATGGGTCTGCTCGCCCCCGACCCGCTGGTATTCGCCGCTGACCAGCACCCGGAGAAGCTTGGCCTGGATGGCCAGCGACATCTCGGCGATCTCGTCCAGGAAAAGCGTTCCCCGGTCGGCGAGGGCGAATTTACCCTTCTTGTCCCGCACCGCCCCGGTGAAGGCGCCGCGCACGTGGCCGAAAAGTTCGCTTTCCAGCAGGCTTTCGGCCAGGGCGGCGCAGTTGAGGGCCACCAGAGGCTGGGCCGCCCGGGTGCTGAGGGCGTGCAGCGACCTGGCCACCAGCTCCTTGCCGGTGCCGGTTTCCCCCTCGATGAGCACGGTGGCCGCCGTCGGCGCCACCTCCTGGATGGTCTGGAAAAGGCGGGTCATCACCGGCGTCTGGCCGATAAAGCCGGCGAAGCCGTGGCGCTCCTTGAGGGCGGCCAGCAGGGCCCGGTTCTGGCGCACCAGGGAGATTTTTTCCCCGATCCGCGCCAGGACGATTTCCAGCTCCTCGATGTTCACCGGCTTGAGCAGATAGTCCTCCGCCCCCTTTTTCATCGCCGTCACCGCCTCGCCAACGCCCCCCTGGCCGGTGATCACCACCACGTGGAGATGGGGATCGAGCTTTTTTGCCGCCGCCAGCAGCTGCAGGCCGTCCATCTCCGGCATCTTCAGGTCGGTAAGCAGGATGTCCACGTCCCCCCGGCGCAGCCGCGCCAGGGCCGCCCGCGGGCTGCTCTCGCCGGTCACCGGGTAGCCGTCCAGCTGCAGCAGGGAAACGAGGCCGCTTACCGCCCGGGGTTCGTCGTCGACAACCAGTATCCGTGGTTTCTCCATGCTGCCGTCCTCTTGGGTTTCAGGGGGCTGCCGCGGTCGACAACGGCAGTTTGACGGTGAAAGTGGTGCCCTCGCCGTCGCTGACGAAAGAGATCGTCCCGCCGTGGGCCTCGATGATGTCCCGGCACAAGTAGAGGCCGATGCCGGTGCCGCTGCTCTTGGTGGTGTAGAAAAGGTTGAAAATTTTCGGCTGGTCCCCGTAGGGAATGCCGGGGCCGTTGTCGGCAAAGGTGATAACCGCCTCCCCCTCCCCGGCGGCAATGCCGACCCGCAGTCGGCCGCCTTCCCGGCCGCCCAGGGCCTCGAGGCTGTTTTTCACCAGGTTGAGGAAAGCCTGGTGCAGTTTGTCCCGGTCGCCCCGGACCGTCAGTTGCCGGTCGGCGGTGACCAGCTCGACCTCGATCCGGCTGGCCGCCAGCTCGTCGGCCACCAGCTCCAGAATCTGCCGCAGCAGGTCGTCAACGGCCACCGGCGAGATCACCAGTTCCCGGGCTTTCTTTACCTGCAGGAACTCGCCGGCCAGGGAGTTGAGCCGCCGATTCTCCTGCCGGACCACCTCGACGATGCCGTTGACCGGTTCTCTGACCGCCGGCGGCAAATCGGCCACCAGCCGCTGCAGCAGGGTCATCTGGATTTCAATGGAGTTGAGGGGGTTCCTGATCTCGTGGGTCAGTTCCGAGGCGTAGCGTCCCATGGCCGCCAGGCTTTTTAACCGCGAAATCTCGGCGAACAGGCCGGCATTCTCGCTGATGTCCCGGAAGCGGACCAGGCACCAGCCCACCGTCCCCGCTTCCTCGCGCACCGGGCAAAAAGACAGCTCGTAGACGTGATTCCGGCCGTCCCGGTCCAGCAGGCTGACGTTGGTCTGCCGCCCCTCCCCCCGGCGGAAGACCTCCTGCAGGCCGCAGAAAGGGCAGACGCCGTGCTGGGCGAAAAGCAGCCGGTAGCAGGGCCCGCCATCCCGCCGCCAGTCGTCCGGCAGCCGGGCGGCGGCGGCCCGGTTGCAGGTTGCCACCTGGAACCGCTGGTCGATGAGCCACAGCGGTTCCTCGATGCTGTCAAGAACCGCCTGCAGCCGGGGCTGGCGCCAGGCGGCGGTTGCCGGTTTTTCCTTTTCCATGAAAGTAACCTGCTGCCCCTGCTGGCCGCCCGGTGCCGGCCGGTTTGGCGGCCGGCGGCCGCCGCTGGCGGAATCAAAAACAACGGCAAAACTTGCAAAGAATATCGGGATGTTATAGAATTATCATCAACAGGGGCAAATTGCAAGTTGCGAGCGGAAAATCAGCGGGGAAAACGGAAAAATGACGACTGCCGCCGCCCGGGAAGAGGAGTTCAGCCGTCAGCGGGAAAAGATGGTCCAACAGCAGCTGCGCCCCCGGGGGATTGCCGATCCCCGGGTGCTGGCGGCCATGGGCCGGGTGCCGCGCCACCGCTTCGTGCCGCCGGCCATGGCGGCCGAGGCCTACGCCGACCATCCGCTGCCGATCGGCAAAGGGCAGACCATCTCCCAGCCCTACATGGTCGCCGCCATGACCGAGCAGCTGCGGCTGACCGGCAGCCAGAAGGTGCTGGAGATCGGCACCGGCTCCGGCTACCAGACCGCCGTCCTGGCGGAGCTGGCCGCCGAAGTTATCTCCCTGGAAATCCACGCCGAGCTGGCCCGGCAGGCGGAAGAGAAACTGGCCGCCCTGGGCTACGACAACGTCACCATCGTCGTCGCCGACGGCACCCGCGGCTATCCCCCGGCGGCGCCCTACCAGGGAATCATCGTCACCGCCGGCGCCCCCCACGTCCCCCGGGCCCTGACCGAGCAGCTGGCCGACGGCGGCCGGCTGGTGATTCCCGTCGGCCGGCACGGCTACCAGATGCTGAAGGTAATCACCCGGGAAGGGACGCGGCTGCGGGAAGAGGATCTCTTTCTCTGCTCCTTCGTTCCCCTGGTGGGGGAGGACGGCTGGCGCTCGCCATGAAAAAGGCCGCAGGGTTAAACTGCGGCCGCGGCATTCATGGTTTGAGCGGGGAAAACGGGCCTCCCCGACGGTCAGCTGAAGATCTTCTCCAGCTTTTCCTGCATGGTTTCGGCGGTGAAAGGCTTGACGATGTAGTTGCTGACCCCGGCCTTGACCGCCTCGATGATATTCTCCTTCAGGGCCTCGGCGGTCACCATCAGCACCGGCAGGTCCTTGAGGTTCTCGTCGCCGCGGATCGCCTTCAGCAGCTCGAGGCCGGACATCTTCGGCATGTTCCAGTCGGTAATCACCAGGTCGAAGGGTTCCGCCTGGATTTTCGGCCAGGCGGTGGCCCCGTCGTCGGCCTCCTGGACGTTGTTGAACCCCAGCTGCCGGAGGATATTCTTGATTATCCGCCGCATGGTCGAAAAATCATCAACGATGAGTATCTTCATGTCCTTGTTCATGATGCCATCCCCTTCTTGGCCAACCGGGCCCGGCGGGTCCGGTTTTTCAGGTGAATAACCGCCTTGGTGCGCAGCTGGCAGACCCGGGACTCGGAAACCCCCATGATCAGGCCGATCTCTTTCAGGTTCAGGTCCTCGAAATAGTAGAGCGACAGCACCAGGCGCTCCCGCTCCGGCAGCTGGTCGATGGCCTCGACCAGGAAAGTATGCAGCTCCTTGTCCTTGAACAGGGCGAAGGGATCATCACCCTCCAGCAGGCGGACAAACTCGTAGGGATCCCGCAGCTCCTCCCCGTTTTCAAAATGGAGATCCTCGAAATTGATCAGGGAGATGCCCTTGGCCTTGGAAAGCAGCTTGTAGAACTCTTCCAGGGAAATCCCCAGGGCCTCGGCCATCTCCTCGTCTTCCGCCGGCCGGCCGAGCTTCTGCTCCAGGTAGTTGTAAGTGTTCTCCAACAGGTTGCTGTCACTGCGCAGGCTGCGCGAGGCCCAGTCCTGGGCCCGCAGCTCGTCGAGAATCGCCCCCCGGATCCGGATCTCGGCGTAGGTTTTGAACTTGATTTTCCGGGAAGGGTCAAACTTGGAAATGGCGTCGATCAGGCCGATGACGCCACTGTTGATCAGATCGTTGATGTCGACATTGTCCGGAAGACGGGAAGCAATCCGCTGGGCGATCCGCTGAATCAGCGGCAGATATTCCAGAACTAGCTCTTCCCCTCCCTGCTCGCGCAAGTCATCACTCTCATTCCCGAGCAGGTTCTCCATCAAGCAGTCTCCGCCAGAAAAATTGCAGACCTCCGCCGGGCCGCCGCCCGCTCATCTGCTCCAGTTCCCGGGCCACCACCATGAACTGCCGGCTGGCGGCGGCATCAGGCAGCAGGTCGACCACGGCCCGCTGTTGCCGCACCGCCCGGGAAACCGCTGAATCTGCCGGTATATATCCCAAAAAATCCAGCGAGATGTCAAGGAATTTTTCACAAACCAGATTAAGTTTGGCGAAGATCAGGCCGGCCTCTTCCTCGTCGCGCACCTGGTTAACCAGCAGGTGGAAACGGTCGGCGGCAAAGGAGGTGTGCATCACTTTCACCAGCGCGTAAGCGTCGGTCATCGAGGTCGGCTCCGGGGTGACGACCACCACCACTTCCTGGGCGGCGGTGAGAAAACTGGTCACCAGGGAGGAGATGCCGGCGGCGGTGTCGATGAGCAGGTAGTCCAGCTGGTCGGCAAAATCGTCCATCTGGTCCAGGAGGATCCGCTGCTGCCGGCAGTCAAGGTCGGTAATCTCCTGGATTCCCGAGGAAGCGGGAATGATCTTGATCCCTTTCGGGCCGGTAACCACAATTTCGGCCAGGCTCTTTTCGCCGGCGAAAACGTGGGCCAGGTTGTACTCGGGGGCGTAGCCAAGGAGCACGTCCAGGTTGGCCAGCCCCAGGTCGGCATCAAGAATCATCACCCGGCGGCCAAGCTCGCTCAGGGCGCAGGCCAGGTTGGCCACCAGGTTGGTCTTGCCGACCCCGCCCTTGCCGCTGGTGACGGCGATTACTTTAACCGGCGACCGGCCGCCGTTGAGAGAAGCTGCCTGGTCCATCAAATACACTCCATCTTTCTTATGGTTGTCCATCCCGGAACCGCCCGGCGGCCGCGGCGTCATCCAGGTCCAGCAACAAGGCGGCCACCCGCTCGCCGGTGGCCGGTTCCAGGTCTTCGGGCACCCGCTGCCCGGTGGTGAAAAAGGTCAGCGGCAAAGACGCCAGCCGGCCCCCGTGGTAGAGCATGCCGTGGGCCGTGCTCTCGTCCAGCTTGCTGAACAGCAGGCCCTGGCTGGCAAAACGGCGGAAACTGACGAGGATGTCGAGGAAATCGTCCTCCCGCACCCCCACCGGCACCACCAGCAGGGTGCTGCCGGCTCCGCGGCTGCCGCCGACGATGCCGGCCAGCTGTTCCAGGCCGGCGGCGTCCCGGTGGCTGCGGCCGGTGGTATCGACAATGATCCGGTCGCAGGCGGCATAGGCCCGCAGCACCTTTTCCAGATCGGCCCGGTTGAAAGCGGTGCGCACCGGCACCCGCAGCCGCCGGCCGTATTCCCGGATCTGGGCCGCCGCACCCAGGCGAAAAGCGTCAACGGTCACCAGGCCGACTTTTTCTCCCCGCTGCTGGAAGTAGGCCGCCAGCTTGGCCGCCGTTGTCGTCTTGCCGACCCCGGTGGGGCCCACCAGGGTAATCCGGCGTCCCAGATCGCCGGCAGACAGCAGCTCGAGCCGGTCAATAATCGTCCGGGCCAGGCAGCCGCAGGCAATCTCCCCGGGCACCGGCCGATTGCCCGGCAGCAAGGCCAGCACCCGGTCCAGCAACTCCCGGCCGACCTCCGCCGGCAGGCCGTGGGCCAGCAGCCGGCGATAGAGATTGCCCAGGGGACCGGCCGCCGGCCACTCGCCCTCCAGGCCCGTGGCCCCGAGCAGGCGGTCGAGGGTCTGGCGAATAAGCAGGACTTCCTGCCGCAGCTCCCGGTAGGCTGGCAGCTCCCCGCCCGGTTCCCGCCCGGCGGCCGGCGGCGTTTTCCCGGCCGCCGGCGTCCAGGAGGCCGCGGCAAAGTCCGCCGGGGAGGCGGCGGCAAAATCAACCGCTGCCACCACTTCCACCTGTGGCCGCCCGGCGGCGGGATCCGCCGGCCGGCTTTCCAGGATCACCGCCTCCCGACCCAGCTCCCGCTTGATCTCCTGCATCACGTCGCCGACGCTGTGGCCGTAAAAATGTTTGACTTTCACTGGCAGTCCGACAAGTCGTTCAGGTTACGGGTTGCAGGTTCAGCCAATGGCAATTCTCCCCAGGGACTGCACCTTCACCGACGGCGGAATCTCGTTGTGGGAAATGACCGTCAGCCGGGGCACAAACCGCTCCAGCAGCCGCCGCAGGTGGAAGCGGACGATGGGCACCCCGAGCAGCACCGGCTTGGCGTTGACAATGGCGAACTTTTCCGACAGCTGCTTGATTTTTTCCACCATTTCGTAGACCACGTTCGGTTCCAGGGAGAGGAAAGCCCCGTGGTCGGTCCGCTGGATCGAGTTGTTGATCAGCTCTTCCAGCTTCGGGTCCAGGGTCATGACATAGAGCATGCCCTCGTCGTTGACGTAGGCCCGGGTGATCGTCCGGCCGAGTTCCTGGCGGACATACTCGGTGAGGATGTCGACGTCGCGGATCTGCATGGTGTACTCCGCCAGGGTTTCGATAATCGTCATCAGGTCCTTGATCGGCACCTGTTCCCGCAGCAGGTTCTGCAGCACCTTCTGCAGCACTCCCCAGGGCACCACACTGGGCACCAGGTCTTCCACCGCCTGGGGATATTCCCGGTTCAGGTTGTCCACCAGCTTCTGGACGTCCTGGCGCCCCAGCAGTTCGTGGGCAAATTCGCGGATCTTTTCCACCAGGTGGGTGGCCACCACCGTCGAGGCGTCAACCACCGTGTAGCCGGCCAGCTGGGCCCGCTCCCGCTGCTTTTCCTCGATCCACAAAGCTGGCAGGCCAAAGGCGGGTTCGGTGGTGGGAATGCCCTCGATGGCCGGGGCGTTCTCGTCGGGATTCATCGCCAGGCAGTAGCCGACCATCACCTCGCCCCGGGCCACCTCGTTGCCCTTAATCTTGAGCACGTAGTCGTTGGGCTTCAGCTGCAAATTGTCGCGGATATGGACCGAGGGCAGGATAAAGCCCATGTCAAGGGCGAACTGGCGGCGGATCAGCTTGATCCGCTCCAGCAGGTCGCCGCCCTGGGAGGCATCCACCAGGGGAATAAGGCCGTAGCCGACCTCCAGTTCGAGGGGATCGACCCCCAGCAGGTTTTCCACCTGCTCCGGCTCCTCGGTCACCTGTTCCTCCCGGGCCTGTTCCAGGGCCGCCTGCTTCTCCTCCTCCCGCCGCTGGCGGGTGAGCAGGAAGGCCGAGAGGCCGGCCAGGCCGGCCAGGGTGAAGAAGGAGAGCTTCGGCAGGCCGGGGATGATGCCGAAAAGGAACAGGGCCACGGCGGCCAGCATCAGGGCCCGGGGATAGGCGGTCAGCTGGGACCCGAGGTCTTCCCCCATGTTGGTCTCGGAGGCGGTCCGGGTGATGATGATCCCCGAGGCGGTGGAGATGATCAGGGCCGGGATCTGGGAAACCAGGCCGTCGCCGACAGTGAGGATGGTGTAGGTCTGGGCCGCCTCGCCCATGGACATCCCCTGCTGAAAAGTGCCGATGATGAAGCCGCCGATGATATTGATCAGGGTGATAATGATGCCGGCAATGGCGTCGCCGCGCACGAACTTGGCCGCCCCGTCCATCGCCCCGTAAAAATCGGCCTCCCGGCGGATCTCTTCCCGCCGCTGCCTCGCCTCCTGCTCGCTGATCAGGCCGGCGTTGAGATCGGCGTCGATGCTCATCTGCTTGCCGGGCATGGCGTCGAGGGTGAAGCGGGCCGCGACCTCGGCGATCCGCTCGGCGCCCTTGGTAATGACGATGAAGTTGATCAGCACCAGGATAAGGAAGATGATGGTGCCGACCACGTAGTTGCCCCCGACGACGAACTGGCCAAACGCCTTGATCACCTGGCCGGCGGCGGCGGCCCCCTCGTTGCCGCGCAGGAGAATCAGCCGCGTCGAGGCCACGTTCAGCGACAGGCGGAACATGGTGGTCACCAGCAGCAGGGAGGGAAAGATGGAAAACTCCAGGGCCTTGAGCACGTACATGGAGATCAGGAGAATGATGATCGCCACCGTGATGTTCATGCTCAAAAAGGCATCGAGCAGCACGGTGGGCAGCGGCACGATCATGATCAGCAGGATGCCGATCACTCCCACCGCCAGCACCGCGTCCTTGTTGTCCACCAAGAGGGCGCGGGAGATCTTGAATGTTCCGGTTCCTTCAGCCATCAAGCAGTCTTTCTTGTTAGCTGTTAGCTGTTAGCTGTTAGCTGTTAGCTGTTAGCTGTTAGCTGTTAGCTGTTAGCTGTTAGCTGTTAGCTGTTAGCTGTTAGCTGTTAGCTGTTAGCTGTTAGCTGGACCGTTCACAGTTTCCTGCCCTTCAGTTTGTAGACATAGGCCAGAACCTCGGCCACCGCCTGGTAAAGATCGACGGGGATCACCTCGTTGAGCTGCACCAGCTTGTAGATCATCCGCGCCAGGGGCTTGTTCTCCACCACCGGCACCCCGTGCTCGCGGGCCACTTTCTTGATGTTCTCAGCGACGATGCCGGCTCCCTTGGCCACCACCAGCGGCGCCGCCGAACGCTGCTTGTCATAGAGGAGGGCCACCGCCAGGTGCACCGGGTTGGTGATCACCACGTCGGCCCGGGGCACCTCCTGCATCATCCGCTGGCGGGCGGCGGCCATCTGCAGGCTGCGGATCCTCGACTTGAGCTGCGGGTCCCCTTCCATCTGCTTGAACTCGTCCTTGATTTCGTCCTTGGTCATCTTCAGGTCCTGGATCCACTCCCAACGCTGGTAAAGGTAGTCGAGCACGGCGAGGGCGGTGAGCACCAGGGAGCAGCGCCAGAGAATCTGGAAAGAGGTCAGGGAAAGGAAAACCAGGATCCGGTTGACCGGCTGGTTGAGCAGGCCGAAAAACTCGTGGAAATGGGCCCGGTAGACGGTGAAGGCCACGTACCCCAACACCGTGATCTTGAAGAGGGATTTTATCAGGTCCACGAGGGAACGCAGGGAAAAGATGCGGCCGAAGCCGGTGATCGGGTTGATCTTGGAGAATTTGGGGATGATCGGCTTGGTGGTGTAGAGGAAGCCCACCTGCATGATGTTGGCGAGGATGCCCACCACCACCAGGGCCACCATCAGCGGCCCCAGCAGGAGGATAAACTGCTGCATGGCAAAAAGAGCCAAGTGAAAAAAATTATTTTGGCTGAGTTCCATGAGCAGATAGTTCTGCAGAACATTCTGCAGCATCAGCCGGGAAGTCCGCAGGAACCAATGGCCGCCGAAATAGAAAAAAGCCAGCCCGGTGAGCAGGATCATCGCCGACGAAACCTCGACGCTGCGGGCCACCTGCCCTTCCTTGCGGGCGTCCCGGAGCTTCTTGGGGGTCGGTTTCTCGGTTTTGCTCGGGTCCGTTTTACCAGCGGCTCGCGGCGCTGAAGTCGCCCAACCCGCCCTTTCAGGGCCCAAACCAGGCAGCTTTCCCGCTTCCACCGCCGGGGCTGGCCGCTCAGCCGCTGCCGGAGGCCTGCAGCAGCCAGAAGACGTCGCGAAAAAGGTCGAAATACATCCCCCGGAACACCGCCAGCATGTAGGGCATGGAAAAAGCCAGCACCAGCAGGCCGAGGCCGATCTGCAAGGGATAGCCGACGATGAAGATATTCATCTGCGGCACCGTCCGGGCCAGGATGCCGAGGATGACGTTGCAGAGCAGCAGGGCCACCATCAGCGGCGCCCCCAGCTTGACGGCAATAACGAAGATATTGCTGGAGTAGCGGTACAGCACCTGCAGCAAATCGTCGGTCAGGTGGAAGCCGGCCAGGGGAATCAGGCTGAAGCTGTCGTACATGGCCCGGATGAACCAGCGGTGGGCGCCCACTGCCAGGAAAACCAGGAGGGCCACCAGGTACTGGAACTGGGCAATGATGGAAACCTGGACGCTGGAAACCGGGTCGATGACATTGACGATGGAAAAGCCCATCTGGAAACCCATGAACTGGCCGGCGGTCTGCACCGCCGCCAGCAGCATGGCGGCCATGAAGCCCACCGAGATGCCGACCCCCATTTCCCGGACCACCGCCACCAGCACCGCCGGCAGGCCGCCGGCCAGCAGGGGCGGCGGGGCCTGGTGGGCGCTGACGAAAGGGTACATGATCATGGCCAGCAGCAGGGTAATGCCGGTTTTCAACAGCAGCGGCACCGCCTTGTCATTGAAAATCGGCACCATGAAAACCATCCCCCCGATGCGCATCAGGACAAGAAAAAAGATTTCCACCTGGGAAACGGTGATCAGGGGAACCGTGAACATCTGTTTCACCCGACAATCGAGGGGATGCTGGCCAGCAGGCGGACGGTGAAATCCACCAGGTAGCGCAGCATCCAGGGAAAGAAAATGATCATGGCCAGGAAAACCGCCAGAATCTTGGGGATGAAGGTCAGGGTCATCTCCTGGATCGAGGTCACCGCCTGGAAAATGCTGACCAGGAGGCCGACCACCAGGCCAAAGCCCAGCATGGGAGCGGAAACCATCAGGGTAACCTCCAGGGCCTGCTTGGCGAAACCAACGACAAATTCCGGGCTCATCGGCGCTCCTGCAAGTTAAAAGCTTTTCATCAGTGAACCGACCATCATGTGCCAGCCGTCGGCCAGGACGAAAAGAATCAATTTGAACGGCAGGGAGATCATGATCGGCGGCAGCATCATCATCCCCATGGAAAGCAGCACGCTGGCCACCACCATGTCAAGAATAAGAAAGGGTATATAGATCAGGAAGCCGATCTGGAAAGCAGTCTTCAGCTCGCTGATCACAAAAGCCGGGACGATGACATAGGTCGGAATGTCGTCGAGGTTGCGGGGCCGCCCCAGCCTGGCCATCGAAATGAACATGGCCAGGTCCTTCTCCCGGGTTTCCCGGAACATGAACTGGCGCACCGGCGACATGGCCCGGTGATAAGCCTCCTGCTGGTCGATCTGCCTGGCCAGGTAGGGTTTGACCGCCTGGAGCTGGATCTTCTGGAACACCGGGAACATGATGAAAAAGGTCAGAAAGAGGCTGAGACCGATCAGCACCTGGTTGGGCGGCATCTGCTGGGTGCCCAGGGCCTGGCGCAGAAAGTGAAAAACCACCACCAGGCGGGTGAAGGAGGTCATCAGCACCAGGATGGCCGGCGCCAGGGTCAGGACGGTGAGCAGCAGGAGAATCTGCATGGAGATGGTGATCTGGCGGGGATCGCTGCTCCCCGTCACCCCCACCTGGAAAGCGGGCACGGCCACTTCGGCGGCCCGGGCGAGCAGCGGCGTCAGCACCGCCAGGACCGTCAAGACAAAAACCGGAAGCAGCCGTTTGCCGATCATAGATCTCCCCCTGCCCGCATCATTGGGAATAAATGCCGTTGCCGCCGCCAACCGCAGCCCCCCGGAGAACTACAGCTGGGTCATGCCGTCCAGGCGCTGGCGGATCTGGGCCAGGACCTGGCGGTAGGAATCGAGGCCGTCGGGGCTGTCGGCGCCGCCGGCGACCGCCCTGGCCGCCGTTGCCGTCATGCCGCCGGCATCACGGCCGCCGGCAGCCGGGTCCCCGGCGTCCGGATCCCCACCCCTTTTAACAGGCCGCCCGAGGGCCGCCCGCAGCACCCCGGCAAAAGTTTTTTTCCCGGGCGCGGCGGCGGGCAGTGCTCTCAGGGTCGCCACCTTTTCCGGGTCGACAATTCGGGTCAGCAGGGACATCTGCTCGCCGCAGATGCCGACCACCAGCACCTCGCCGGCCACCTCGAGAAACATGACCTGCTGCTTGACGCCGATGGGCACGGTCCGCAGCACCCGCACCAGGCTGCCGTCCACCGGGCCGACGGTCCCCCGCACCAGTTTCTTCACCGGCCCGTAAGCCAGGAGGATGATGGCCACCAGGGCCAGGAGAATGGCGAAAACCTTGATGCCGGCGGCCAGCAGGCTGCGGTCGCCGCCCGGCGCCCGGGGAGGCGCCGCCGTTTCCTTTTCCTTGACCCCCGCCAGGATGGCATTGATCTTCGCCAGCTTGCCGGCATTGGCCGCCAGCCCGGCCGCAGGCTTCGCGCCACCTGCCGCCGGCAAAACCGCCTCGCCGGCGGCCGTCGGCAGGGGCCGGTAGGGCTTGAGAATGGTAATCACCAGCCGCCGGTCCGCCACCCGGACGGCCAGCAGCTTCTTCAGCGGCAGGCCGGTCTCCCGCTTGGTAAAATACCAGGCAAAACCGCCGTCCACCTTTTTGAGCCCGTAGCCGGCAATCCAGTCATCGTCCAGCCGGCGGCTGAAAGCCGCGGGGCGGGCCAGATCAAGGCCGGCCAGGGGCAGCAGCAGCTGCCGCTGCTCGCTGAGAAAGCGGGGATTGACGCCGGCCGCGGCTGTCCGCAGCGGCAGGATAAACTCCATCTGGTCGGCGGCGGCGGCAAACTGCGCCGGATCGCCGTCCTCCCCGGCCGCGGCCGCCGGCGGCACCGCCCCCAGCAGCCAGAGAGAAAGCAGGAAAATAAAAACCGCGGTGATCCGTTTCATTTCAACTGCTCGATTCTTTCGATGGGACTGATGATGTCGGTCAGGCGAATGCCGAACTTCTCGTTGACGACCACCACTTCCCCCCGGGCCACCAGCTTGTTGTTCACCAGCACGTCCAGGGGTTCGCCGGCCAGCTTCTCCAGCTCCACCACCGACCCCTGCCCCAGCTGCAGCAGGTCGTTGATGATCATCCGCGTCCGCCCCAGTTCCACCGACAGCTGCAGGGGAATGTCAAGGATGAAGTTGATGTTGGGCGGCAGGTGCCGGCGCTGTTCCTCGTCCAGGGAAGGCAGCAGGCCGTCGACGTTGCGCTCGTCGGCCGGAGACTGCTGCTGGGGCGCGGCGGCCGCCGCCCCGGCTTCCGCGGCCTCCTCCTTGATCATCTGCCGCTGCTTCTCCAGGTCTTCGGCCACGTCGTCCCAGGAGATCTCCTCGACCATCTCCTCGGGGGTCTTGGCCCCCTCCTCGGCATTGTCAGCCGCGGTGCCGCCCTCTGCCATCTCCTTTTTTACCTGTTCAAAAAGGTCGTCAGCCATTATCTGCCTCCCTCGATTCCGGTGATCTTGCGCGTAATCTTGATTGCCTTCGAACCCTTGGAAAAACCGGCGATGCCCCTGAACTTGTCGATCTGCTCGATTTTCAGGCGCATGGGCTCGGTCGCGTCCTGCTGCAGGGTGATGATGTCCCCGACGTTGAAATCAAGCAGCTGCCGGGGGGTGACGGTGGTGGTCCCGAGGACCGCCGACAGCTCCACGTCCACTTCCAGCAGCCGGTTGACCAGGCGCTGCAGCCAGGTGACGTCCACCTCCAGCCGCTCGCTCTGGAAGCCGGCGTAGAGCTTGTTGCGCAGCGGCTCCACCAGGGAATAGGGAATGCAGACGGTGATCGCCCCGGAAAACTCCTCCATCTCGAGCGTGTAGGTGGAGAGGATGACCACATCGCTCGGGGGCACGATGGTGACAAACTGGGGATTGATCTCCGAGCGCACGAAAGTGAACTGCAGGTCGTGGATCGGGTTCCAGGCGTCTTCCATGCACTCCAGGGCGGCCACCACCACCTTGCGGATGATCCGCTCCTCGATGGCGGTGAAGTCGCGGCCCTCGACCTTCACCGCGTCCCGGCCGCTGCCGCCGAAAAACATGTCAATGAGGGAAAAGACCAGCTTGCTCTCCACCACCACCAGGGCCAGGCCCCGGAGCGGGTCCATCTTGAACAGGTGGATGCTGGCGGGCACCGGGATGGTTTTCAGGAACTCGCCGAATTTCATCATGTCGGTGACCAGGGGCGTCACGTCGATCACCCGGTGCAGCAGGGCGGAAAGGGCGGCCCGGAAGTTGCGGGAGAAGCGCTGGTTGATGATCTCCAGGGTGGGCATTTTCCCCCGGATGATCCGCTCCTGGCTGGTGAGGTCATAGTGCTGCACCTCCCCTTCTTCCACCGCCACGTCGGACTCGGTCTCGATCTCTCCCTGGCTGACTCCCTGCAACAGGGCGTCGATTTCTTCCTGGGTCAGTACCTGGCTCATGGCATCCCGTCCGGCCGTTTACTGGATTACCAGTTCTTCAAAGTAGACCCGGGTGATCTTCCCGGTCTGGAGGAAGCTGTTGACCCGCTTGACGATCTCTTCCCGGAGAATGAACTTGCCCTCCATGGAATTGATCTCCTCCGAGGTCTTGGAACTCAGCAGGGTGAGGATGACGTCCCGGATCTGCGGCTGTCTTTTCTCCACTTCTTCCTGCAGGTCCTCGCTGCTGAGTTCCAGCTTCATGCTGATTTTCAGATAGCGCCGCCCCCGGCCGTCGGCCAGGTTGACCACAAACGGCTTGAGGGCGAACACCGGCAGGATTTTCGGCTTTTTCTTCTTGGCCGCCGCGGCCGCCTGGGCCGCCAGCTCCTCCGGCGAGGGCGCCTTGGGGGTCAGGAGGAAATAGTAAGCCGCAAAGCCACCGCCACCCACCAGCAGGAGAACCACCAGGATGATAATGAACAACAGCTTTTTCGATTTTTTGCCGCCGCCGTTTTCCTGGGCTTCCTGTTCCCCGTTTACCTCTTTTTTGGCCATCACTGTCTCCTTGACAAATTATCCATCACTTTTTCTCTTTGGCCGCCGCCGGCTCCTCCACCGCCGGCAGCCAGCCGGCCAGGCGGATGACCAGCCGGCGGTTGCGGGCCCGGTGCTCGGGCAGGTCATTGGGCAGCAGCGGCCGGTCGGGGCCGTAGGCGGCCAGGGACAGGCGGTCGGCGGCCACCCCGAAGCGCTGCAGCTGCCGGGCCACCACGTCGCCGCGCGCCGCGGCCAGCACCCAGTTGTCCGGAAACCTTTCCGTGTGCAGGGGAAAGTTGTCCGTATAGACCTCGATCACCAGCGGCACGGCCTGGCGGCCGAGAAACGGCCCCAGGAGCGCCAGCAGCCGCCGGCCCGCCGGCTTCAAGCTGGCATCCAGCGTCCCGAAAAGCAAATCGCTTGCCATCTCCAGGCAGAGATCGTCATCCACCACCGCCAATTTAACCCGGGAGCGGCCGACCTGTCGTTCCAGATCGTCAAGCAGCCGCGACAGGGCGGGCGACAGCTTGCGCAGGGCTGCCAGGTCGGCGATGGACCGCACCTGGCTGACCGGCGGCACCACCAGGGGCTTGACCTCCGGCACCAGGGAACTCCCGCCGCCGACGTTCATCACCCCGAGGGAATCGGGAAAGGCGCTGAACATCTTCTTGAGCACCTTGTTGTCCATCGACGACATGGAAATCAGCAGCACGAAAAAGGTCAGCAGCAGGATCAGCAGGTCCGAAAGGGTGACCATCCAGCCGTTGCTGCCCTCCACCCGCTGCTCGGCGGTCTGGCGCGGCCTGATCATCGGCCCGCTCCCCCGGCCGGCGGCTGGCCGCCGCCGGTGATCGGCAGGGTGAAGTCCTTGTAATGGTAAAGGCGCGGCCGGCGGCCGGCCGCCCCGCTGGCCGCCGGACCGCCCCGAACGTCGATCTCCACCCGCCGCTCCCTGGCGGCCGGGCCGCCGGCGGCGGCGACCGCCCCGTATCCCCGCATGCTCACCACCGCCGGGTCAAGGCCGCCATGGCGAACCAGGAAGCGGAAAACCGCCGCCGCCCGCAGCGCGGCCAGGGACAGGTTGGAAGCATAGGGACCGCCTTCTTTGACCGGCACCCGGTCGCAGTAGCCCTTGACCACCACCTGCAGGTCCTCCACCGGCCGCAAGATGCCGGCCAGCCGCAACAGCACCTGCTTCCCGGCCGGGGCCAGCTGGTAGGAACCGCTGGCAAAGAGCAGCCGGTTGCGCAGGTCAACGGCCAGGCCGTCGGCGGTTTTTCTCACCTTCACGTCCTCCAGGATGCCCCGCTGGGCCAGAAAATCATGCAGCGAGGCCCGCACGTCAGCCGCGCTTTCCGTCAGCGGCGAAGGCGGCTGCAGCTGCTTGTTCCGCCCCCCGGCCGCCAGCTTGAACCCTCCCGGCATGAACCCGAAACTGCCCAGCAGCGAATCGAGGGCCACCAGGCGCCGCTGCTCGTCCACCACCGCCACCGAATAGAGCAGAATAAAAAAAGCCAGCAGGATCATGCTCAACGCCGCCATCAGCACAACAAAGTTTCCCCGGCCGCCGGCGGTGGCCAGGGAACGGTACCTTTTCTCGCTGCCTTCCCGGACGGCGGACACCGGCTACTCCTGCCGCCGCAGCGACTGGGGCAGGTAGGCCTCCAGCTTGTGCTGCATGATCCGGGGATTCTCCCCCCGGGCGATGGAAAGAATGCCCTCGAGAATCAGGCCTTTGGCAAAGATCTCCTGCTGGCTTTTGCGCCGCAGCTTGCCGGCCAGGGGCAGAAAGATGAAATTGGCCAGCAGGGCCCCGTAGAAGGTGGTCAGCAGGGCCACCGCCATGGCCGGCCCGATCCGGGAGGGGTCGCTCATGCTCTGCAGCATCTGCACCAGGCCGATCAGGGTGCCGATCAGGCCCATGGCCGGCGCCAGGTTGCCCATGCTGGTCAGCACTTCGACCCCCAGCTGGTGGCGGTCCCGGGTATAGTCGATCTCGGTGGTCATGATATCCTCAATGGAAGCCGAATCAAGCCCGTCCACCAGCAGGGTCAGGCCCTTGCGCATGAATTGGTCCTTGGCCTTCAGGCTGCCTTCCTCCAGGGCCAGGATGCCGCTCTTGCGCGATTTGCGCGACAGGTCGATCAACTCGTCGATGGTTTCCCAGACCGGGAAAGATTTTTCAAAGAAGGCGTTTTTCACCACCTTGACGATGCCGAGCACCTCCCCGAGGGGGTAGTTGATGAAAGTCGCCCCCAGGGTGCCGCCGAGCACGATCAGCGACGAGGGATAGTTCCAGAACACCCCGAAGCCGCTGCCGGTGGCAATGGCCATGAAAACCAGGAAAAACGCCGAAACGATGCCAAGGATCGTCGAGAAATCCATCCTCTTTTTCCTTTCCGGTTGAAGAATGCAAAACACGTACCTAAGGCAAACTGACGCCGACCCTTTATATATCGCTGGTTTATGGTTTTTCTTGAGGGGGAGAAAGTCAAAATTGCCGCCGCTGGCGGTCAGTTTTTTGACGATTTTCCGACGATCGGGGGCGGGACGGACAGGAAACAAAAAAGGCATCCGCGAAACGGATGCCCGGCAGCTGGCCGCGGAAGCGCCGGCCATGGCCGGCGCGGCGCTCAGGGGTGGATCACCGCCAGAATCTTTGCCGGCTGGTCGCCGTGGCACTGGACCCGGTGGGGGATGGTGGAATCATAGTAGATGCTGTCGCCGGCCGTCAGCACGTCGGTGTGGTCCCAAAGGGTCACGTCGATGCTGCCCTCGAGCACGTAGATGAACTCCTCCCCTTCATGGGTGGACTTTTTGTCGCTCTTGAGGGTCGCCGGCTCCAGGGTGAGAAAAAACGGCTCCATGCGGCGGTTCTTCTTGCCCGCCCCCAGGGATTCGTAGGTATAACCGTAGCGCACGCCTTCCTTGGAAGCAAAGCGGGAAACGATGGGGCGCTCCCCCTGGCGGATGATGGTGAACGGCTCGGTGTCCTCACGGTCAAAAAAGCGGCCGATGGAAACGTGCAGCGCCTTGGCCAGCCGCACCATGGTCCCCAGGGAAGGGGAAACCAGGTGGTTCTCGATCTGGGAGAGCACGGCGGTGGAATAGCCGGTGCGCCGGGCCAGCTCCTGCAGCGACACCCCCTGGGACTCGCGGATTTTCTTGATGTTCTCACAGACCTTGACGGTTTCGATTCCTTGGCTCATTGTCTTTCCTCCCGGCGGACAAAAAAGTTAAACCAGGGCGGCACCCTTGTCCATGGCCTGCTGGTTGATGGGAATCATCCGGTGGTACTTGGGGTTGAGGGCGTCTTCCAGGGCGTCCTTGGCCGCTTCCAGGGCCACGATCCCGGTCTTGGCCACCAGGGCCCCGAGGGCCACCATGTTGGCCAGCTTGTCGTTGCCCACTTCCCGGGCCAGGTCGTTGAGGGGCAGGGCCACCAGGTCGAGATCATCCCGCTGGCATTCCGCCGCCGGCACCAGGGAGGAGTTGAGCACCAGGACGCCGCCCGGCTGCAGCCGCGGCTCGAACTTCACCAGCGAGGGGCGGTTCATGATGATCAGCGAACCCGGCCGGCCGACCACCGGCGAACCGATCTCCTCGTCGGCCACCACCACCGAGCAGTTGGCCGTCCCCCCCCGCATCTCGACCCCGTACGAGGGCAGGTAGGTAACATTCTTGCCCTCGCGGATGGCCGCGTAGGCCAGCAGGTTGCCGATCAGCATCACTCCCTGGCCGCCGAAACCGGCCATAATCACATCATAATACATTTCTTTCTCCTTGGGCCGTCCAGAGGCCGGCTAGAGGACGTCAACCACGTCTTTCTGTTTCAGAACTCCGAGGGGGAAATAGGGAATCATCTCTTCCGCCACCCGCTTGACGGCCTGCTGGGGATTGAGCCCCCAGTTGGTCGGACAGGCCGACAGGACCTCGACGAAGGAGAAGCCCTTGTTCTCCACCTGCATCTGGAAAGCCTGGCGAATCACCTTGCGGGCCTTTTTGACGTTGGGAGGCCGGTCCACGGCCACCCGGGCCACCAAGGACGGACCTTCGAGGGCAGCCAGCATCTCGGCCATTTTGATGGGGTAGCCGTCCCGCTGACAGTCCCGCCCGTAGGGGGAGGTGGTGCTCTGCTGGCCCAGCATGGTGGTCGGGGCCATCTGGCCGCCGGTCATGCCGTAGATGGAGTTGTTGACAAAAATGACGGTGATGTTCTCACCGCGGTTGGCGGCGTGGATGATCTCCGCCGTGCCGATGGCCGCCAGGTCGCCGTCCCCCTGGTAGGTGAAGACGATCCGGTCGTCCAGCACCCTCTTGGTGCCGGTGGCCACCGCCGCCGCCCGGCCGTGGGGCGCCTCGATGACGTCGATGGCGAAATAGTCGTACAGGAACACCGAACAGCCGACCGAGGCAATGCCGACGGTTCTCTCCCGCAGGTCGAAGTAGTCGATGGCCTCGGCCACCAGCCGGTGGACGATGCCGTGGTGGCAGCCGGGACAGAAATGGAAATTCTTCCCGGTCAGCGACGCCGGGCGGGCAAAGATCTGTTTCATGGCAACTCCTGGTAAATTCAGCGCTGGCAGCGGCGCCGGCCGCCGCCGCTAGTCCTGATAGGTTTCTTCAATCCGGGCCAGGATCTCCTCCGGGGTGGGCACCGAGCCCCCCGGGCGGCCGTAAAATTCCACCTGGCCGGGGTTTTCCACCGCCAGCCGGACATCCTCCACCATCTGGCCGGTGTTCATCTCGCAGGTGAGAAAACGGGCCCCCTGCCGGGAAATCTCGCCGATGGTCGCCGTCGGAAAGGGATAGAGGGTTATCGGCCGGATCAGCCCCACCCGCAGGCCTTTGGCCCGGGCCTGTTCGATGGAGGTCTTGGCGATCCTGGCCATGCTGCCGAAAGCGACCACCACCAGCCGGGCGTCGTCGGTGTGCCGGGTTTCCACCATCACGTCCTCGGCCGCCAGGCGGCGGTACTTTTCCTGCAGCCGCCAGTTGTGCTTCTCCATTTCCCCGTCGGCCAGGTAGAGGGACTTGATCAGCCGCGGCTGCCGTCCCCGGGCGCCGGTGATCAGCCACTCGCGGTCGGGGTCGCCGGCCGTTTTCTCCGGCTTCCAGGGATCGATGGGTTCCTTGATCTGCCCGAGAATGGCGTCCCCGAGCAGCATGGTCAGGCAGCGGTACTTCTCCGCCAGCTCAAACCCCTTGATGGTCAGATCGTAAAGTTCCTGGCCGGTGTGGGGCGCCAGGACAATCAGGTGGTAGTCGCCGTGGCCGCCGCCCTTGACCGCCTGGAAATAATCCCCCTGGGTGGCGTTGATGCCGCCCAGGCCGGGGCCCTGACGACTCATGTTGACCACCAGGGCCGGCAGCTCGTTGCCGGCCAGGTAGGAGAAGCCCTCCTGCATCAGGGAGATTCCCGGGCCGCTGGAGGAGGTCATCACCCGCACGCCGGTGGCCGCCGCCCCCAGGAGCATGTTGATCGAGGCGATCTCGCTCTCCGCCTGGAGGAATTCCCCCCCCACCTCGGGCAGGTGGCGGGCCATGTATTCCGGGATGTCGTTCTGGGGCGTGATCGGGTAGCCGAAGTAGTAACGGCAGCCGGCGTTGATGGCCGCCATGGCAATGGCCTCGTTGCCCTTGAGAAAAACCTTTTTCGCTGCTGACATGGCCGCTACCTCCAGACGCTGATGGCCACATCCGGGCACATCTCGGCACACATGACACAACCGAGGCAGTCGTCCTCGTTGGTCACCACGGCAAAATAGTAGCCGCTCAAATTCAACTCCCCGCCGATGGCGAGAATCTTTTCGGGACAGACGTCGACGCAAAGGCCGCAGCCCTTGCACCGTTCCCGTTCAATCTCCACTCTGGGCATCTTCTGCATCTCCGTCACGCCGGCAAACCGGCGCCTTTCCTGGACATTAAACCCGGCGCAACTTCACCAGTAAACTGGCAAAATAGACTTTTACCCCCCGTTTGTCAACGACTAATTGGCGCCGCGGCCCAAATCATAGCTTTTCTGTCATTTATTGCCGGGGACGGCCGGCCTTGACAGTCGGCTGGCAGGCATGATAGGAGCTGCTAAGTTGTGCTTTCACCCTAAAACCCCCGGCAAGCGGACATTTCAAGTCATGGCAGCTTCCATTATCGTCGCCCGGGAGGGCAACCTGGCCACCCTCACCCTGAACCGTCCCGGGGAGCTCAATGCCTTCACCACCGCCATGGTAGCCTGTCTGGAACGGGAGCTGGCGGCGCTGGCCGCCGATCCGGAAGTCAGGGCGGTGATCATCACCGGCGCCGGGCGGGCCTTCTGCGCCGGGGTCGACATCGGGGAAAAAACCTACAATCCCCTCAACGCCCGCACCTTTCTCAAAACCTTCAACCGGGTGGTCCGCCTGGTGGAAAACCTGCCCCAGCCGACGGTGGCCGCCCTCAACGGCGCGGCGGTGGCCGGCGGCCTGGAACTGGCCCTGGCCTGCACCTTCCGGGTGGCCGGCGAAGAGATCAAGCTGGGGCTGCCGGAGATCAATCTCGGCCTGGTGGCGGCGGTGGGCACCACCTACCGGCTGCCGCGGCTGGTGGGTTTCGGCCGGGCGGTGGAGATGTGCCTGCTGGGAGAGCTGATCAACGGCCGGCAGGCCGCCGACTGGGGACTGGTCAACCGGGCGGTGCCCGGGACGGAAGTCATGGCCGCCGCCCGCGAGCTGGCCGCCCGGCTGGCCAAACAGCCGCCCGTCGCCCTCAGCCTGGTAAAAGACGCCCTGGTGGTCAACGCCACGCCGCATCTTGAAAGCGCCGCCCTGCTGGAAATCCTTTCCGCCAGCGTCAATCATTACACCGAGGACAAAAAAGAAGGCCTGGCGGCTTTCAAGGAGCGGCGGCCGCCGCATTTCACCGGCAGATAAACCGGGGAGAAACAATGGCAAACAGTGAAAAAGCCGGCTGCGGCATTGCCGGCCTGGGGTTTTACCTGCCGGCCAAGAAGGTGCCGGTTCTCGAGCTGGCCGCCCGGGCCGGCATCCCCGAGTTCGTCGCCCGTTTTGTCGGCGCCGAAACCGTGCGGGAGGCCGAGCCGGCAATGCTGCCCACCGACATGGCCATCAGGGCGGCGGCGGCCGCCCTGGAAAATGCCGGCCTCGGCCCGGAAGAGATCGACCTGATCATCTACTGCGGCGCCGGCCTCGGCGACTACATCCTGCCGCCTTCGGCCGGCCGGATCCAGGACGGCATCAAGGCGAAAAACGCCGCCTGCTTCGATCTCGGGCAGGGCTGCGGCGGCATGCTCACCGGCCTCGAGGTGGCCCGGGGACAGCTGGCCCTCGGGGACGGCTGCGAGACGGTGCTGCTGGTCACCGGCGACAAATGGAGCGCCTTCACCGAGCACCACGCCGCCGACGCGGTTTTTTTCGGCGACGGGGGCGGGGCGGTCATCGTCCGCCGCGGCCACCAGCGGCTGCAGCCGCTGACCGGCCACCAGGTGGCCCGGGGGGAATACCACGACCTCTGGGGCATTCGGGCCGGCGGCCTGCGCCACCCGGCCTCGGCGGCCACCGTGGCCGCCAACGAGCACCTTTACCGCTGCCTCGACCCGCAGCGGGCCCGGCACGAGTTCAAGGAGATCTACCTGGCGGTAATGCTGGCCACGGTGCGCGAAACCCTGGAAAAAGCCGGCCTCCGGAGCGCCGACATCGCCTATTTCTCGATGGTCAACGCCAATCTCAAGGTCCAGGAACTGCTGCTGGAACAGCTGGAAATCCCCCTGGCCCGGTCGTCGGCCGCCTACCTGCGGCAATACGGCCATTTCGGCTCCCAGGACATCTTTTTCAACCTGGACCTGGCCATCCGGGACGGCCGGCTCCAGCCGGGGGACTTGATCGTCATGCTGACCACCGGCATTGGCTTCTCCTGGGTCTGCAGCCTCATCAGGTATTGAAAAAACTCCAATCCCGAATCCAAAAAAAGGATGACAAACATGAAACAGAAAAGCCTGACCCCCAACGCCATGCTGCAGCAGGCGGACGAAGAAACCCTGGTCCTGCTGGTGATGGACGCCCTGCGGCGCATTGTTGCCCACCACGGCTTCTGGTTCGCGGAAACCGAGCACCAGCTGGGGCTGGAGAAAGCCCTGGAAATCGAGGGCGACGTCTGGCAGGCCAGCCTGGCCAACCAGATGCAGCGCCTCGGCAAGCTGCTCGGCTTTGAAGTGGAAAACGGCGTTCCCACGGCGCTGAAAAAGCTGCCCCGGGAGACCCTGGCCGAGCTGGTGGAAAAAATCGCCGTCAACTGGCTGGCCAATGACGGCATCTGGTTCCAGGCGGTGGAGAACAAGTACGGCATGTTCGATGCCAAGCGCTGCAACGACACCTGCTGGACCCGGTTTTCGCCCTACGAGGCCACCCGGATCAAGAAGCTGCTTGAACTGCCGGCCAACGGCGGCCTGCCGGCCTTGAAACAGGCCCTGGCCTTCCGCCTTTACGCGGTGATCAACGAGCAGTCCATCGAGGAGGTCGACGACCACAGCTTCATCTTCCGGATGAACAACTGCCGGGTGCAGGCGGCCCGGAAAAGGAAAGGGCTGCCGGACTACCCCTGCAAGTCGGCGGGCATGGTGGAATACCCCTGTTTCGCCGCCACCATCGATCCGCGGATCAAGACCGAATGCCTCGGCTGCCCGCCCGACGACCATCCGCCGGAGTGGTTCTGCGCCTGGAAATTCACCCTGGAGGAATAACCCCCGGCCGCCGGCCCGGCGCCGGGAAGCGGCCAGCAACCACAACTTTTTCAAGGGAGAAAACCGCCGATGACCACCAACAACTGGCAGCAGCCCCCGGCCATGGAGATTGACCCGCAAAAGCAATACCGGGTAATCATGGAAACCGACCGCGGGGTGATCGAACTGGAACTTTACCCGCAGTACGCCCCGCAGACGGTCAACAACTTTGTCTTCCTGGCCCGCAACCGGTTTTACGACGGGGTCAAGTTTCACCGGGTGATCAGTGATTTCATGATCCAGGGCGGCGACCCGACCGGCACCGGCACCGGCGGCCCCGGCTACACTTTCGCCGACGAATTCGCCGGCAACCCCCTGACCCACGAGAGCAAGGTGATTTCGATGGCCAATGCCGGTCCCGACACCAACGGCAGCCAGTTCTTCATCACCCACTGCCCCCAGCCCCACCTGGACGGCCACCACACGGTGTTCGGCAAGGTAATCCGGGGGGAGGAAGTGGTGGACGCCATCCGGCAGGGGGACGCGATGCTCACCGTCCGGGTGGTCGAGGAGGCCTGAGGCGAAAACCCGCCGGCCGCAGCCGCCCAGCCGGGGCCGACATGACCGCACAACAAAAAAAGCCTGCCGGGGGCTGATCCCCGGCAGGCTTTTTTTCTCCCGGCAAACGGGCCGGCAATTCAGTCGGCGGCGGTCGTCAACCGGTATTTCCGGCCGCCAATCACCAGCTCGTAGCTGTCTTCCCCGGCGCCGGGGCGGAGAAATTCCGCCAGCCGGAAGTGGGCTCCCGGCAGGAAGCGGGCACAGAAGCGGTCGTCCTTGACCCGGGTGCGCAGCACACCCTCCCCATCCAGGGAAAGCTTGGCCGGCGCCAGGGTCTCCCGGCTGCCGTCGTCCAGCACCAGGACCACCTGCCGCAGGCCGCCGGCGTCGTCCAAGCTGGCCTCAACGTCGGTGATGAAAAAGGGGCAGACGGCCACCTCCACCGGGGCCCGCTTGCCCCGGTAGTCGATGAAATAACCGCCGTCCGACTCGTGAACCAGGGACCGCCGGAACAGCGCCAGCACCTCCGGGTGGATGATCTGGTTGCCCTCGTACCACCAGCGTCCCTGGCGATCAATGGAAATAACCCCGCTAAACCCGTTGATGTCTGTCAGTTTTTCCATCCCCTTCTCCTGCTGACCGTTCCAACTTTTCCGGCAGCCGCCGTCCCCGGCCGCGCCCCTGGCTTGACAATCGTAAAATACCTGATATTTTTTACCTAGACAAACGAAAAATTACCACCCCGGCATCAGGCAGCGCCTTTTGCCAGGAAAGGAGGGAAAAAATGAAAGCGGCAATCCTGTTTACCGGTACCGGGCCAATCCTTATCCTGACCACCTACGATTCGCTGACCGACACCGAATTCATCAACAAGCTGGAAAGCAAGAATATCCGCAAATTTATCATGTACGAGGTGCCGGTGGAGGCCTGCAAGAAGAAATACGGCAACTATTACGAACTGGTGGCCCAGGACCTGGCGGACAAGAACGACATGCGGGTTCTCGACTACATCGGCAGCCACATTTTCCTCAATTTCTCCTTTGCCGAAATGGGCGACCCGATCCTCAAGCACGAAAAGAGCTGACCGGCGGCCGTCCCTCCCGTCGCCGGCGGGCAACCGGCAAAAACAAAAAAAGCTCTCCCCCCGGCAAACCCGGGGAGAGAGCTTTTTACATTTGGATTGATCGGCAACCAGCGGCCGGGACTTACATCATGCCGCCCATGCCGCCCATGCCGCCCATGCCGCCGCCGGGCATGCCGCCGCCCGCGGGTTCCTTCTCGGGCTTCTCGGCCACCATGCACTCGGTGGTCAGCATCAGGCCGGAGATACTGGCCGCGTTCTGCAACGCCGTCCGGGTAACCTTGGCCGGGTCGATGATGCCGGCTTCGAACATGTCGACGAACTGGTCCTTGGCGGCGTCGTAGCCAAAGGCGCCGTTTTCGTTCTTCAGCTTTTCGACAATCACCGAACCCTCGAGGCCGGCGTTGTTGACAATCTGGCGCACCGGCTCTTCCATGGCCCGCCGCAGGATCTTGACCCCCAGCTCCTCGTCGTGGGTCAGGTCTTCCAGGCCTTCGAGGGCCTTGATCGCCCGCAGCAGGGCGACGCCGCCGCCGGGGACAATGCCTTCTTCCACTGCTGCCCGGGTAGCATTGAGAGCATCTTCAACCCGAGCTTTCTTTTCCTTCATCTCGGTCTCGGTCGCGGCGCCGACATTGATCACCGCCACGCCGCCAATCAGCTTGGCCAGGCGCTCCTGCAGCTTCTCCCGATCATAATCGGAAGTGGTCTCCTCGATCTGGACGCGGATCTGCTTAACCCGGGCCTGGATGTCGTCCTGGGTGCCGGCGCCGTCAACGATGGTGGTGTTGTCCTTGTCGACGGTGATCCGCTTGGCCTGGCCCAGGTCGTTGAGGGTGGCGTTTTCCAGCTTCAGGCCGACTTCCTCGGAAATGACCTGGCCGCCGGTCAGCACGGCGATATCCTGGAGCATGGCCTTGCGGCGGTCGCCGAAACCAGGCGCCTTGACGGCCACGCAGTTCAGGGTGCCGCGCAGCTTGTTAACCACCAGGGTCGCCAAGGCTTCGCCCTCGATATCCTCGGCAATCAGCAGGAAAGGCTTGCCGGCCTTGGCGATCTGCTCGAGAATCGGCAGCAGGTCCTTCATGTTGCTGATTTTCTTGTCATGGATGAGAATGTAGGGATCCTCGAGCACCGCTTCCATCCGCTCCGGATCGGTAACGAAGTAAGGAGACAGGTAGCCGCGGTCGAACTGCATGCCCTCGACGATGTCCAGGGAGGTCTCCATGCCCTTGGCTTCCTCGACGGTGATCACCCCTTCCTTGCCGACTTTGTCCATCGCCTCGGCAATGATGTCGCCGATGGTGGCGTCGCCGTTGGCGGAAATGGTACCCACCTGGGCGATCTCCTTGTGGGTCTCGGTGGCATGGCTCATCTCTTTCAGACTGACCACCACCTTTTCCACCGCCATGTCGATGCCCCGCTTCAGTTCCATCGGGTTGGCGCCGGCGGCCACCATTTTGGAGCCTTCGCGGTAAATGGACTGGGCCAGCACGGTGGCGGTGGTGGTGCCGTCGCCGGCAACGTCGCTGGTCTTGCTGGCAACTTCCTTCACCAGCTGGGCGCCCATGTTTTCAAACTTGTCTTCCAGTTCGATCTCCTTGGCCACCGTCACCCCGTCCTTGGTGATCGTCGGGGAACCGAAGGACTTGTCAATGATCACGTTCCGCCCCTTGGGGCCCAGGGTTACCTTGACGGCGTCCGCCAGGATATTCAGTCCGGTCAGGATGGCACTACGGGCATCCTGGTCAAATTTCAATTCTTTTGCAGCCATTTTCTATCCTCCTGATGATAACTCGTTTTTTTTACTGTTGTTGACGAAAGTTGCAGGGCTTCACGCCCTCCTGCTTGACGCCCGGGAACTATTCCAGAATACCCAGGACGTCATCCTCGCGCATGATCAGGTATTCCTGACCGTCGATCTTGATCTCGGTGCCGGCATACTTGCCGAAAAGAATCCGGTCGCCCTGTTTGACATCCAGGGGCATCACCTTGCCGTCTTCCAGCACTTTCCCCTTGCCAACGGCGATCACTTCGCCCTGCATCGGTTTTTCCTTGGCGGCATCCGGGATGATGATCCCGCCCTTGGTTTTTTCCTCTTCCTCGATCCGCTTGACGATCAGTCGATCCTGCAAAGGCCTGATGTTCATTTTCATTCCTCCTTGAGAAAAAGTTTTTTCGCTTCGGTCACCTGCAACCATGGTGAAGCCGTTGCGGTTGTCAGCCTTTTTCCCGGCAGCCGGCCGGGAACCATCATTGTTAGCACTCATGTCAATGGAGTGCTAACGGAGGGCATATTACACAGGTTGTTTTGAAAAATCAAGCATTATAAGGCGTGATTGGCGGGAATAAAAATATATTTAGGAAATTAGTGGGGAATATTGCAGGTAAAAACTTCTTTTTTCGCCCGATTACGCCCATTTTCGGGTAAAATTATAGGTTGATGAGTTGGCCAGGGATTTGTGCCGCCGCAGGCGGGCCAGTAGGATTCCGGGTTTGATGCCCGGGGGGTAGAAAGAAAGGTCGATGAGCCAGGCCGGCTGCCGGTCGCCCGGCAGCTGCTCCAGCTCGGCGATGATGTCATAGGGCCGGATGGCCACCAGGTAGGTGATTCCATCCCGGACCAGGGGCAGAAACTCCTCGCCCCGGGAAGAAACCAGGGGGGCTTTGCGGCCGGCCACCGGCAGCGGCATGCGGGTCGGCAGCAGCTGGGGAAAGGCAAAGGCCAGCACCAGCGGCGCCGGGGCGGCGGCCGGACGGGCGGCCAGCAGGGCCGCCAGGCTGTCCCGGTCCATTTCCGGGCTCAGAGTGACAGCACTGACGCCCAGCTCGGCATAGGCGGCCAGGGCCGCCAGGTTGCTGGCCGGCAGGTGGGTGCCGGTGGCCAGCTGGAATTCGCCCTCCAAACCGGAAAAAAGTTCGGCATGGCCGAGGTTGTCGAGGAAAAAAGTGCGAAAGCCGACCGCCGCCAGCCGCTTGACTGTCTCCCGCAGGCGGGCTTCCCGGCCGGGGAACTGGAGCGGCGGCAGCCACCAGGCCAGGTCGGGCCGCCGCTGAAACAATCTTCTCTCCTGGCCGGCCAGCCGGTGCAGCAGCCGCCGGTTCAGCTCCACCACCAGGCCCAGGCTCCGGTCGCGGGCAAAAAGCTGCAGGTTCTCCCAGGAAGCCACTTTCACCCACCAGCGGCGGGCGGGCCAGGCCGGCGACAGCGGCTGGCCGGCGGGGAAAAAATCGGCCGGCCGGCAGGGTTTTACCGGCGGCCGGCGGCCGGACGGCGCCGGGCGACCGCCCGCCGCCTCCAGTTCCCTGAGCCAGTGAGCGGCCCCGCGCTCGCTGTAAGCATCCTTGGCCCCCACCTTGTAAAGCAGGTCCCCCGGCCGGCAGGCCAGACCCCGGGGCAGCTGCAGGTCGACCAGCCGCTTGGTTTTATCCCCCACCACGGCCAGGCGGCGGACGGTGAAGGAGTTTTCCCGGCCGTCCCGGCCGGCGGCGATCACTTTCAACCGGTCGCCGGCCACCACTTCGCCGACCACCTTGACCCGGGCCGTTCCCGCCCGCATCCGGCGCACCTTGCCGACAAAACGGCCCATGCTCGCCGCCTCCCCGGGGGCGAAAAGATCGGCGGCATAACTGCCGCTCAGGTTGGCGCTCCCCGGGCGGCGGGCATAGGCTTCCCGCAATGCCGCCTGCAGTTCCGCCTGCAACTCTTCCTTCAGGGTGCCGGTAGCGGCCACGGCGTCGATCGCCCGGCGGAAAACCCCGACCACGGTGGCCACGTAGTGGGAACTCTTGAGCCGCCCCTCGATTTTGAAGGAGTCGATCCCTAGCTGCTGCAGCCGGGGGAGAAATTCCAGGGCGCTGAAATCGGCGGGCGAGAGGAAGTAGCCCGACTGCCGCCCCTGGCGGTAAAGCCGGCGGCAGGGCTGGGTGCAGCGGCCGCGGTTGCCGGCCTGGCCGCCGAGAAAACTGCTGAACTGGCAGAGGCCGGCCACCGACAGGCAGAGGGCGCCGAAAACGAAAACCTCCAGTTCCACCTCGGTCTCCCGGCGGATGGCGGCAATCTCCGCCAGGGAAAGCTCCCGGGCCAGCACCACCCTCCTGACCCCCAGGCGGGCCGCCTGGCGGACGCCGGCGGCGTTGTGGATACTGAGCTGGGTGGAGGCATGCACGGTCAGGGAGGGGAAATCCCGCCGCAGGAGATGGAGCACGCCGGGATCCTGGACGATCAGGGCGTCAATGCCGATCTCTTCCAGGAATCCCACAAATTTGTAGAGGTGGCGGATCTCGCTCTCTTTGAGCAGGGTATTAACCGCCGCCAGCACCCTGACTCTCCGCCGGTGGGCATAGGGCACCATCCGGGCCAGCTCGTAATGGGAAAAGTTCTTCGCCCGCTGGCGGGCACTGAACTCCCGGCCGCCGACGTAGATGGCGTCGGCACCGGCCTCGAGAGCGGCGAAAAAGGCCTCCAGGTTGCCGGCCGGGGCCAGCAGCTCAGGCTTGCTGGTCTGCAAAGGGAATCCTCGACACCGGCGGCAGCCGCCGCCGGCTCAACGCAAGATGATGCCGCCGGCCCCCTCGCCGGCGGCGGTAAAGCGGCCCACCTCCCAGGTCGACTGGCCGGCGGCGGCAAAGGCCTGCCGCACTCGCGGCAGGCAATCCGGCGCCACGGCCAGCAGCAGGCCGCCGGAGGTCTGGGGATCAAACAGCAGGTCAACCAGCAGGTCGTCGGCGGCGCCGGCCTCCCGGCGCACCCGGCAGCCGAAAAATTCCCGGTTGCGGCTGCCGCCCTCCGGGAACATGCCCATGGCGACATATTCCCGCGCCCCCGGCAGCAGGGGCACCGCCGCCAGCTCGACGACCGCCGTCAACCCGCCGGCGGCCACCATCTCGCTCAAGTGGCCAAGGAAACCGAAGCCGGTAATGTCGGTGCAGGCGTGCACCGCCGGCCGCCAGGGAGCGGCGGAGTCTTCCGGCGGCAGCCGGTTCAGGGCCGCCATGTAAGCAAAAGCCTCCTCCAGGTCCGCCGCCGCACAGAAGCCGGCTTTCAGGGCGGTGCTCAGCACCCCGTTGCCCAGGGGCTTGGTGAGCAGCAGCCGGTCGCCCGCCCGGGCGCCGGTATTCCGCCAGAAGCGCTGCGGATGCACGAGGCCGGTGACCGCGAGACCGTACTTGATCTCCGGGTCCTCGACGCTGTGGCCGCCGGCAAGCACCGCCCCGGCCTCGGCAATTTTGGCCAGGCCGCCGGCCAGAATCCGGCGCAGGTAGTCATTGTCCAGGGTACGGATGGGGAAAGCGACAATGTTCATCGCCGTCAGGGGGTCGCCGCCCATGGAGTAGACATCGCTGAAGGCATTGGCGGCGGCAATCTGGCCGAAAAGCCAGGGATCATCGACCATGGGCGGAAAAAAATCCAGGGTCTGCACCAGCGCCCGCTCGGCGTCGAGCCGGAAAACGCCGGCATCGTCGGCCCCCTCAATGCCCACCAGCAGCCGGTCGTCCACCGGCAGCGGCAGGTCGCGCAAAATCGCCTCCAGGTCGCCCGGACCTATCTTGGCGGCTCAGCCGGAAGCGGTTACCATGGTGGTCAGTCTGATCTGCTCGACGGTCATGGTTTTAGCCTGTCAGCTCAGTGCTGTCCGGTTAGGTGCTTGCATATCGTCAGCCAGTGCTGTTTTCAGCGCTTTTGGCGCTCGCTTGCCTGTTTTGCCAGCGGCTCATGTCGCTAAAGTTGCCAAACTCGCCCTTTCAGGACTCAAACAAGGCAACTTTTTCACGCTCCCATCGCCGGGAAAAACAACGGCAGTTCACGATGTCGCGCCGAAAAACAGCCCTGGTTGCCGACTTTAAAAATGCCAGAAGTATACCAGACACTGCTGCTGTTAGCTGTTAGCTGTTAGCTGTTAGCTGTTAGCTGTTAGCTGTTAGCTGTTAGCTGTTAGCTGTTAGCTGTTAGCTGTTAGCTGTTAGCTGTTAGCTGTTAGCTG
>JAFDMG010000092.1 GCA_019306045.1 Deltaproteobacteria bacterium
ACGCCGTCTACCGGGAAAAGGGTTACGACGCCTACGGCATTCCCCTGGACGAGACCCTGGCAAGGTTGGGCTTCACCGACCCGGAATACCGGGAAATCATCACCCAGGCGCGGCTGCGGACCGGGCAGGTACGCCTGTCCGCCTGAGACTCCCGGCCCATGGGGCCGGCCGTCAAGAGACCGGCAAGCGGTCCCCGGCAGCTCCGGGGACCGCTTTTTCTTGCCTATTTCAGGGCATCGGCGGCTTTCAGGTAACGCTCACACTCGGCCTCCTTGGCCTTGTCGTGATTAGCCTTCTCCATGCAGTCCTTGTATTCGTCGATCAATTCCAGCCGTTCCTTGTTCACCGCCTCCTGGGATTCATAGGCCTTATCCTGGGGACTGGCGCAGGCCAGGGCGGCAACCGTCAGCAAAAGCAGCAGCAAAATCTTGAGATATTTCATTCTTCCTCCTGGTTCAACTCTCCGCGGTGATGGGCAAATGCCGGTTTCTCACCTTAACTAGCAGAGGTCGGCGACGGGTGTCAACCGGCACCCTTTCCGGCCGCCGCCGGCCGGCCGGCGAACACCAGAAACCGGTCAACTTTTTCCCTGGTCCGCCGATGTTGTCAGGAAATCATCAACCCTGCCGACCAGACAGCCTGGAACCGGCGGCCGACCGGTTCCCACAGCCAGCCAACGCGAGGAATTACCGCGACAGCAGGTCAGTTGTCGAACCCCCGCACCCTGGAATGACATCATCGGCGATCCCCGGCAAAAAAGGAGGCCCCATGAAAAAAAAGCTGCTGCTGCTCTTCGTGCTGATCTTGCTCCCCTGCCAGGTGCTGGCTGGACAGGTGGCCGACGCCAACCGCCTGTTTGACTGGGCGGAAAGAAGCTATCCCCAGTATTTCGGTCCCGCCGGCCAGGAATCATTCTGGTACGAAAACTTTCTGCTCCGCTATTACCCGGACACTGAAACCTACATTGGCACCCTGGGGTAAGACGTCTTTGTCTACGGCGACGTTTTCGACGGCCTGGCCTACGTGGACCAGATCAAGGATTTACTGCCACCCATGGTGATGCTGTCCATTTCCGACCTGCAGACCTACGCGCCGATCATCACCATGGCCGGCGGTTTGGGCTACGCCATCTACCAGAACGACGGCCAGATAACCACCGGCCTCATCATGAGCACCCTCAACCCCACGGGAGAAATCCTGAAATCGCAGGAGTATGAGATCGGCCTGCTCAAAACCATGGAAGGCATGCTGGCCGACGTCGACAACCGCCTGCAGATCATCGATGGCAAGCTGAATAACTTGCTCCTGGAATTTCACCTGTCCACCGATAAAATCATTGCCGCCGCCATTGATCCCCGCCAATATATCGACAGCATCTATTACTACGAAAGCGAGCTTTTCAACCTCGGCGGCGGCGCCGATCCCGAGGGCTTCGTCAAGCCGCACACCGCCAACCAGGATCAACTCGACCAGTTGGCAAATGCCGTCCTGGCATTCAACCTGGACAGCGTCAACAGCCAGATCAACCAGATCCAGGGGGTCATCACCGGCACCAACTCCAGCGGCGATCCCCTGCTGGAGGTGTTCACCGACGCCCTGATCACCAAGTTGCATACCAGCAGCGATATCAACAGGTATGACAACGCCTACCAGGCCCTGGAAAGCTACACCATGAAACTGGTAAATGCCGAAGTCCGGGGCACCAACCTGGTGGTGGACGCCAGCCTCTACCAGGCCGACCGGGCGGCGACCGAAAACGGCAAAGACAGCTACCGGCGGCAGGCCGCCGCGGCCAACACCACCCTGAAACACAACCTGCGGGAGATTCTTTCCTGGAAAAAATACGGTTTTCTCTACAACACCATGTGGCTGATGCTCAGCCAGGCCGACCCATATTACGACGCCCCGGGATATGAAGGACACTTTCTGCCGCCGGCGGCCAGCGACATCATCAAGCGGGCCGATTTCCTCCAGCGCCGCCTGATCAACGAACCGCCTAATTCGGTGACCGTCATCGACAACCCCTACGCCCCCGGCGGCAAGGTCTACCAGTATCACGGCGTGACTGTGGTGGTCTACTACGTCACCGAGGTCGGGGAACCGGTGCCGGAACCGACCCTGGGCACACTCGACGGCCGCATGGCCAGGTGGCAACCAGACAAGACCACCACTTACCAGGTGACCGGCCGGGGGTATGACAGCTGGCAGGGCAGTAAAATGAAATACAGCAACCAGTACCAGGCAACCGTCTACGAGTTCCAGGTGGAGGGCGCCGGCAACTATTATGTCTACGGGGAGGGCATCAACTCCCAGGCCATCGAAGCCCGGCCTTACAATGCCAGGATGCAGCCCGACCCCGAGGGTGAAATCCTTTACGGCTTCGCCCTGCTCACCAAGCGGGACAGCCACCGTTTCGAGCAGCTGCAGTGGCAAGAATGCCTGAGCGACGAGGACCATCGTTACCGTTCCGGCGATTCACTCATGGCCGCCATCGATGCCGGCAATTCCCAGGATTACCTGAAAAACCCGCTTGCCAACGGGGTCTGGATCAAAGCTCACTGCGACGAGTGGAACGATCACCACGACTGCATCATCTACTCCAGTGAGAATCCCTGCAACGACCTCTCCCTGTGCACCTATTTCACCTACGACGGCAACGACACCCGTCATGCCACCATGAGCATCAAACTGTACCGCTACATGAACATGGATGCCGAGATTGCCAAAAAGACCGACGGCGAAGTCAAAGGCAAAATCAAGCTGTACGTTTACGACCAGGACGAGGAAAAAACCTACGAACTTTACGAGAACAAATACCAGACCATCCAGGGATGGCACTACAAATATGACGACACGTCCATTTTTACCGGGGACCTCAAACTGGTGCCGGGGCACCGATACCGCGTCAGAATCCATCTGCGGGCCTCGATTGACCAGGGATTGATGAACACCGCCGGCTACTTTAAGCTCAAGCTGGTGGCCAGGGAACCGCTGCGCTTCTTTTTCAATCAATAAGCGAGGCAGGCGGCGACGCTCGAAGCCATGAAATCAATCACGCCCGCCGGCCGGGGGGCGCCAAAACCCCGCGGCCGGCGGGGCAAGGAAGGCCGGAAGTAAAGCGGCATCTAGTCCGGGTGCCACAGCCGCCGCCGACAGGTCAAAGCGCCTGGCAAATGATTGCCAGGCGCTTTTTTTTTTACGGTTCCCCGGCAACCGCAAGGTTTTTCCCTCAATCCCGCGGCCGCAGTTCCTCCAGTTCCCGGCTGACCAGCACGAATTCCTCTTCCAGGCTGGCCAGCAGCGGCTCGCTGTCCTCCAGGCGCCGCTCTCGGCCCCGGACCTCCAGTTCCCGGCAGATGGCCGCCATCCGCATGGCTCCGAGGCTGGCACTGCTGGATTTCAGCGGGTGGGCGGCCTGTTGAACGGCTTCGCCGTCGCCGGCGGCCACTCCCTGGCGGATTTTCTCCAGAAGTTTGGGAGTGTTGGTGAGAAAAATGGTGATGATTTTTTCCAGGATGTCGGGACTGCCCGGCCGCTGCAGCTGGCGAATGCCGTCGATGGCCCCCTGGTCGAGGCGGGCAGCGGCCGCCATTTCTCGATCAGGACCGTCGGTGGGTCCCGCTTCCGCGGCGGCGTCCGGCGTCGTCCCGGCCGGCCGGGACCGGGGCAGCCAGCGTTCTAGGATCCGGCACAAGTGCGGCACTGCAAAGGGCTTGCTCAGGTAGTCATTCATGCCCACGGCCAGGCATTTTTCCCGGTCGCCTTTCATGGCGTGGGCGGTCAGAGCGATGATCGGCACCGGCCGGCGGGCGGCCTGCCGTTCAAACTCCCTGATTTTCTCCGTGGCCCGGTAGCCATCCATCCCCGGCATCTGGCAGTCCATGAAAACCAGGTCATAGGCTCCCCGCTGCACGGCCGCCACGGCTTCGAGGCCATCGGCGGCCAGGGTGACGCTGCAGCCCAGCTTCTCCAGCATGCCGCAGGCCACCAGCTGGTTGGTGGGGTTGTCTTCCACCACCAGAACCCGGGCGTCGAAACTAGGGGCAGCCGCCGGCGGGCCGGCCGGCGGCCGGCGACTGCCGGTGACCACCGCCACCAGGCAGTCCAAAAGTTTAGCCTGGCGCACCGGCCGCGGCAGGTGGCAGTCGATGCCGACTTCCCTGATCTCCTTTTCGACAACCGGATAGTCCGCGGCGTGAATCAGCACCAGCCCGACTCTCCCCAGGCGGGAGTCGTCCCTGATCGCCCGGGCCAGCTCCAGAGGATCCACGCCGGCGGCCGCATCGTCAACAATGACCACGTCGTAGTCCTGGCGCCGCCCGGCGGCCGCCGCCAGCTTCTCCAAAGTCTGGGAGCCAGCGTCGGCACTTCCCTGGCGCACCTTCCAGGAAAAAAGCAGTTCGTGGACCAGCTCCCGGCTGGCCTCGTGCCCCATGGCCACCAACACCCGCACCCCCTCCAGGGAGCGCCGCTCCTGGCCGGCGGAACTTTCCTCGCCCCGCCCCGGGGCGAGCAGGGCCGTGAACCAGAAAACCGATCCCCGCCCGGCGCGGCTTTCGACGCCAATGGTGCCCTGCATCAGTTCAACCAGGCTCTTGGCAATGCTGAGGCCGAGGCCAGTGCCGCCGAACTGCCGGTTGGCATAGCTGTCCGCCTGGGAAAAAGCGGAAAAGATCTGTTTCTGCTTGGCGGCCGGAATGCCGATGCCCGTGTCTTCGATGGCAAAATGGAGCCGGCAGGCCTCCCGGTCGTCGGCCAGCAGCTTGACGCGGACCACCACCTTTCCCTCTTCGGTAAACTTGACGGCATTGCCCAGCAGGTTGACCAGGATCTGCCGCAGCCGCTCGGGGTCGCCCCGCAGGAAGGAAGGCACGGCGGGATCCACGACGCAAGCGAGACGCAGCCCCTTCTGCTGGGCCTGGCCGGCAAAGATATCCACGGTTTCTTCGACGATGTTTCTGAGGTTGAAATCCACCGTTTCCAGCTTCAGCTTGCCCGCCTCGATCTTGGAAAAGTCGAGGATGTCGTTGATGATGCTCAGCAGGCTCTCGCCCGACTGGATGATCGTCCGGACGAACTGCTGCTGCTTGGGGGTCAGCGGCGTGTCGTTGAGGAGGGCGGCGATGCCCAGCATGCCGTTCATCGGGGTGCGGATCTCGTGGCTCATGTGGGCCAGAAAGTCCGATTTCACCTGGCTGGCCTTCTCGGCCATTTCCTTGGCGGCGATCAGCTCCCGGTCGTTCCGCTGGATGTGGTCCAACATGGCATTGAACCCGTCCACCAGCGCCCCCAGTTCATCGTTGGTTTCCCGGGGCGCCCGGACCGAGTAGTCATTGTCCTCCCGCACCCGGGCCATGGTTTCGGCCAGGGAGATGATCGGCCGGGAGATGACCTGCTGCAGGCGATAGGAGATGAACCAGGCGAAAAGAAAAGCCCCCAGGAGAATAAACCCGGCCATCAAGCCGTAACGCAGCAGCTTGCCGTAAAACTCCCCCAGGTCGGCCTGGAGGAAAATGACCCCTGATATTTTGCCCTGGTCCCCGACGGGGACGTAAAGATCGAGGTGCCCCTGGCTGAAAACCACTTTTTTCGCGATCTCTTCCAGGTGGACGGCCGGTGGCTTGTAACCCGGCCCGGCCGTGTAGCGGCTGAAAATGTTTCCCTGTTTATCATACAGCACCGCCTGCCGGATGTGGGACCGGGCGGCGAGGGAGCCGAGCATTTCCCCGGCGGCCTCGGGATCGAGGAATTCCAGCGGCGCAATGGCATTGACGCCGATTACCCTAGCCAGGCCGGTGAGATTCTGCACCAGGTCGCGGCGGTAGGAGTGGATCTCCAGGCCGACGAAAAGGATGGTTGTCAGCAGGGAAACCAGCAGGCAGCTGAGGACGATGATGGCTACCAGCTTGCTGCGAATGGACAGGTTTCTAAAGTTGATCGGCAGCAAATTCATTTCACCACCCGATGAGCTATTTTCAGCAGCTTTGAACTGATCTGCAGGCCGCAATCCCGGCTGGCGGCCAGATTGATGTCAAAACGTATCTTGCTTCCCAGGGTGATGAAATTGATCATGCCGCCCCGGGCAAGGAACTCCTCCTGGTCACTGACCAGCAGCACCGGGCGCCCGGCAAGCGCCTTCGTAATCGCCGTCATGTTGTCCAGCTGGTCGGCGGCGACAAAAAGGATGTGGCAGGCGGCCGCCGACCTGGCGGAGCGCAGACGGCGCACCTCAACTTCCCTGCCGTTGGCGTTGAAGGATTTGCTGATCCGGTCAATCTTTGTCCCGAAAGGATCGCGGCCGATGATGCCGATGACCACCGGTGCCCGGGGCGAGGAGAACGCTCCAGGCGGCCAGTGGACGAACGAGGAAGGCCGCCTTGATTTCAGCGGTGCCGGCCGCCGGCAGACTGCCCCCCGCCGGGGCCGCCAGCCAGAGGAAAACGGCCAGGCAGGCAAGAATTCTATGGAAGCGCGGAGAACTCATCAGCGGCCGTCAAAAACTCCAGCACAGCTTGCCGTAAAAAGTACGGGGAATCTCGCTGCTGAAAATCCCGGCGGTAATGCTGTCGTATTCCGGGTGCCAGGGATCGAGAAGGTTGCGGCCGCCAACGGTGAGCGTCAGGTTGTCGGTGGCATGCCAGGCTAGGTTGAGGTCAAGGCGGGTGTAGCTGTCAACTTCCAGTTCCTCCAGTTGGTCGACATAGAACAGCATGCCGTTGAGTTCCAGGCGGCCCGGCAGGTCCAGGTAGGAAACCAGGGACAGCTGGCAGCGGCTTTCATTGTCCTCCCGGAATTCGGGGCGGACGTCACTATAACCGTTTTCATGCAGGATGTTGCACTCAAACCAGGAAAAACCGGCGGTCAGCCGCCAGCTGGGGGTGACGGACCAGTTGCCGTTCAGCTCGACGCCAAAAGTTTCGGCGTCGAAGTTGTTGCCCAGCAGCAGGGGAACAACCATGTAGGGCATGGCGTCGTCGTCGGCCAGGAAAGGCGTCCCGGGCTTGAAGCCGGCGGCCAGGTCATGGTAGCGGTTGTAAAAAGCGGCCACATCCAGGTAAAGGTCGTCGGAAGGCCTGGTTTTGTAGCCCAGTTCATAGGCCATAACCTTTTCCGAATCCAGGTCGCCGTTGGTAATCATGCGGGGGACCATGGTGACACTGAGCGAGGGTGAAATGGGCATCTCCCGCGGCCTGATATTCAGAGAGCCGTCGTGTTCGAGGCGGGAAGGGGTGCGAACGGCGCGGGAAACCGCTCCCCAGACGGTGTTGCGGTCGTTGAATTTCCAGAGACAGCGAACACTCGGCTGCCACTCGGTGCCGGTGTACTCGTTGTGCTCGATCTTGGTGCCGACGGTCAGCTCGCCATGGCCGCCGGCAAAGCGGAACCGGTCCTGGATAAAGCCGGTGAACAGGTCGTTGCCCCGGCTGTCCGGGTCGAAGCGGAGAAAATAAAAACTGTGCGGCGGGCTGTCGGTATCGATGTCATCCCGGGAATAGCGGTAGCCCACCCCCACCAGCAGCTCGTGGTGCCGCCCCAGGGCCTGCCGGTGCTGCAGGTCGAAATCGACCGTGTCCCGGGTTTCCCGCAGGAAATCCCCCTCCCGCCGGGTCCGGTCGTAATATACCTGGAGGGTCATGTCCGCTGCCGGCGAAAAAACGTGACTCCAGCGTCCCAGGAGGTTGCCGCCGGAAACATCGGCGTCATTGGCGTCCGGGTACATGTGGGGAGGCGCCATGCTCGGGTGGATGACGGTGTTGCCCGACGTACCCCGGTAGACATCCCCCTGGAGGGTCAGCTTGTCGCCGCGGCCCTGGTTGCGGTCAAGGCGGAACCCCGTGCGGCCGGCGTGGTAGTCGTCGTTGGCGTCGTCAATATCGGCAATGTCGTGGTTTTTCCAGAAGCCGGCCGGCCGCAAATCATGCCGGTCGAAATACTTGCCGTAGAACCGGTAGGAGGTACGCTCGTCCAGCCAGCCGCCATAGCGGACGGCCGCCGCATTGCGGTCGCGCCGGCCGCCTTCCAGGCTCACCAGCCCTCCCTGGCTGTCGGCGCTGTCCTTGCTGATAATGTTGATGATGCCGTTGACGGCGTTGGCCCCCCAGAGGCTGCCGCCGGGGCCGCGGATGACCTCGATGCGGTCGACGTCGGCCAGCATCAGGTCCTGGACGTCCCAGAAAACCCCGGAAAAGAGCGGGGCGTAGACGATCCGGCCATCGATCATGACCAGCATCTTGTTGGCAAACTGGCTGGTGAACCCCCGGGAACTGATGGCCCACTTGTTGGCGTCGATCCGGTAGACATGCATTCCCGGCACCAGGCGCAGGGCTTCCGGAATGCTGTTGACCCCGCTGCGGCGCAGATCCTCCTGGGTGATCACCTGGATGGCGGCCGGGGTATTCCTGACCTTTTCCGGCACTTTGGCCACCGTTACCACGTCGACGTCCAGCAGCTGGTCCAGCGTCAGCATGCCCAGGTTGCCCGCAAAAACAGGGCCGCCCCCGGCGGCCATGAATATGACGGCAGCGAAAAAAAAGATAAAAAACAGCAGGCTTGTTTTCTTCATTGCCCCCCTTGTCAAACCGGCTTTCCCTCTCCGGTCGGATTGTTGACGTTTTCCAGACATGCCGCACCCGTTTGCCATCCCGGCTGCCGGGCGGTTTCGCCAATCTTTTGCCGGAAAAGATCGATCGCCAGCAGGTGCTCGAACTCGGCCGCCGGCACCGGCCGGCTGAAAAGAAACCCCTGGAT
>JAFDMG010000093.1 GCA_019306045.1 Deltaproteobacteria bacterium
GCCGCTCCGGGTGCCCATCACCAGCCCCTCCATGGGCGTCATGCCCATGGAAGTGTCGACGCTGACACCGCCCCTGATCGCCGCGGCGCTGGCGCCGTTGCCCAGGTGCAGGGTGATGAGGCGCAATTCCCGCTCGGGACGGTCAAGGAAAGCGGCCGCCGTCCGGGCCAGGTAGGCATGGGAAATGCCGTGGAAGCCGTAGCGCCGGACGCCGTGCTCGGCGTAGAACCCGTACGGCAGGGCGTAGACGTGGGCGGCCGGCGGCAGCTGCTGGTGAAAGGCGGTGTCGAAGACGGCCACCTGGGGCACCGCCGGGGCCCGGCGACCCATGGCCACGATCCCTTCCAGGTTGTAGGGGTTGTGGAGCGGCGCCAGGGGTTCAAGTTCACGAATCGCCGCCAGCACCCGTTCGTCCACCAGCACCGGCCGGGTGAACTTTTCCCCGCCGTGCACCACCCGGTGGGCCACGGCCGCCAGGCGGTTAAAATCCGGCAGAATGCCGTGGGTCAGCAGCTGCTCCTCGGCAATTTCCAAAGCACTATGGTGGTCGGGCACCCGCCGGCTGACATTTACCTCCCCGGCCGGCCAGCGCACGTGGACCCGGCCCGCCGGCCCGCCGATCTCCTCCACCAGGCCGGCGGCCAGCACCACGTGGTGATCAGCCGCCAGCCGGAAAAGCTTGAATTTGAGCGAAGAACTGCCGCTGTTGATCACCAGGATCTGCATCAGCGGCCCTCCCCTGCCTGGATGGAGGTGATGGCAATGGTGAACACCGCGTCGCCCACCGAGCAGCCGCGGCTCAGGTCGTTGACCGGCTTGCGCAGCCCCTGGAGTACCGGGCCGATGGCCAGGGACTTGGCCGCCCGCTGGACGGCCTTGTAGGTGTTGTTGCCGGTGTTCAATTCGGGAAAGATGAACACCGTCGCCCGACCGGCCACCGGGCTCCCCGGCATCTTGATCCGGGCCACCTCGGGATCGATGGCGGCGTCATACTGGATCGGCCCCTCCACCAGCAAATCCGGCCGCCGGGCCCGCACCAGGGCGGTGGCCTCTTTTACCTTGTCCACGTCCCGGCCGACCCCGGAGCTGCCGCTGGCGTAGGAAAGCATGGCCACCTTGGGTTCGATGCCGAAAGCCGCCGCCGTCCCGGCGGAGCTGATGGCGATCTGCGCCAGTTCCTCGGCGTCGGGATCCGGGTTGATGGCGCAGTCGCCGAAAACCAGCACCCGGCTCTGGAGAAACATGAAGAAAACACTCGACACCAGCTTCACCCCGGGCGGCGTCTTGATGATTTTCAGGGCCGGCAGCACCGTTTCCCTGGTGGTGTGGGTGGCGCCGCTGACCACCCCGTCCACGTAGCCGCAGTGAAGCATCATGGTGGCGAAATAGGACCGCCGGGTCATCATCTCCCGGGCGATTTCCCTGATGACGCCCTTCTCCCGCCGCAACTGGTAGAATTTTTCGACAAATTCCTCCATGTACGGCGAATGCCGGGGATCGACAATGGTCGCGTCGCCGAGGTCGAGACCCCAGATGTCGCTTTTCCGCTTGATCTCTTCCGGGTCGCCGAGGATGGTGATGCTGGCGATTCCCCGCCGCAGGGCAATCTCGGCGGCCCGCAGAATCCGCTCGTCCTCGCCCTCGGGCAGCAGGATGTGCCGGCAGCTGCTCTTGGCCTGCTCGTACAGGAGGTGTTCAAACATCACCGGCGTCAGGTAGTCAACGGTGGAAGAAGCCACCCGGCTCTCCAGCACGGCGAAATCCACGTGGTCGTGAAAAATCCCCATGGCCAGGGAAATCTTCCGGGTACTTTCCAGGCTGAGGGTCGGTTTGACCTCCCGCACCCGGCCGGCCGCCTCCTCGGTATCCGCCTCGAGCCCCAGCAGCGGCAGCAGGGGCAGCCCCAGGCTCTGTGCCAGCTTCATGACCAGCGGATCCGGCCGCAGGCCGCCGGTCAGCAGGATGCCGGCCACGGCGGGAAAACTCTTGGCCACGTTGGCCAGCTGGGTGCCAAGATAGATCTCCTCCCGGTCGCCGGGGACGATGACCAGGTCGCCGTCTTCGAGGCGGGAGAGGTAATTCTTCAGGGTCATGGCCGCCACCTTGCTCTGCCTGATGGTCCGGTCCAGCTGGGTCCGGTCCCCGGCCAGCAGCACCGCCCCCAGCTGCCGGGCGACATCGGCCATCGTCGGCCGGTTGAGCTCGGCATTTTCCGGCAGCAGGAAAACCGGCAGTTCCAGGGCCGCCGCCTGGCGGGCCAACGGCGCCAAGCCGGCGGGATCCAGCCGGTTGACAAACAGGGCAAAGATCGCGCAGCCGCGGTCGTTCATGGTCTTGCGGAGAATCCTGACCTCGTCAAGAATCTCCTCTCCCCGCCGCTCCTTGCCGCTCAGGACGGGCACCACCGGCAAACCGAGGCTGGCGGCAATCTCCAGGTTGAGATCAAAACCCAGGCTGGCAAAAACCGCCTGGTGCTGCCCCTGGCAGAGGACAAATTCGTACTCCTCCTCCAGCTTTTTGTAGCGCGCCATCACCGTCCCCAGGAGCTCATCGAGCCGGCCGGCAAGCAGATGCCGGCGGGCGGTTTCCAAGTCGACGCCGACGGCGGTCGCCGGGGACTGTTCCAGGTGAAAATAGCCCTGGAAAAAAGCGATGTCATCGTCGCCCGCCGGCTGGCAGACCGGCTTGAAAAAGGCCACCTTCTTGATCCGCCGCTGGAGAAAACTCATCATCCCCAGGGTGACGATCCGGCAGCCGCACCTCGTTTCCCGGGGATGAATGAAAATGGCTTTCGTCGCCATGAAAAACCTCCTGAGGCAATGATAACAGAAAAAATCAACCGGCAGGCCAGGGTGGAAACAGCCGCCGCCAACCCAGGCAAGCGGCTGCCGCCCCCAGCCGCATAACGCCGCCGGCAGCGGCGTGGTTTGCAACCATGGCAGAGAATTGGCCGGATTGCAACCCCGAACCGGGCCGGCGGGGAAAAACGGGCGGCGAGAGGGAAAAAACAGCGGCCAGCCCCGGCGGCCTTGCTCTCGGCAGGCAGCAGAGGGAAAAAGGCCGGCAACTCGCAGCCGGGACGAAGCCGGGCCGCTTTTACACCGCGGCGCGCAGCTGCCGGATCGACTCCCGCAGGCGGTCGTGGGTGCAGCGCAGCAGTTTGACCGTGGTTTCCCAGGAGATGCACTCGTCGGTGATGGAAACGCCGTAGGCCAGGGCCGCCGGGTCTTGCCGGCAGGGCTGGTTGCCCTCGTACAGGTTGCTCTCCAGCATCAGGCCCACCAGGGCCCGGTTGCCCTCCAGCCGCTGGCCGACGACGTTTTTCAGCACCGTTTCCTGGCCGGTGTGCTTTTTGCGGGAATTGCCGTGGGAGCAGTCGACAACGATGGTTTCCTCGAGGCCGGCCTGGCGCAGCTCGTGACAGGCTTCCTCGATGCTGACCGAATCATAGTTGGGCCGCCGGCCGCCGCGCAGCACGATGTGGGTCCAGGGATTGCCGGTGGTGGAAACGATGCAGCAGCGGCCGGCGGGATCGACGCCGATGAAACTCTGGGGCGTGCGGGCGGCCACCATGGCGTGAATCGCCGTGCTGAGGCCGCCGTCAGTACAGTTCTTGAACCCCACCGGCATCGACAGGCCGCTGGCCATTTCCCGGTGAGTCTGGGACTCGGTGGTCCGGGCGCCGATGGCCGACCAGCAGACCAGGCCGGCCAGGTACTGGGGCGTGATCGGGTCGAGCATCTCGGTGGCCGTCGGCAGGCCCATGCCGGTGATGGTCAGCAGCAGGCGGCGGGCCCGGCGCAGGCCGGTATTCATGTCGCAGCTGCCGTTCAGGTGGGGGTCGTTGATCAGGCCCTTCCAGCCCACCGTCGTCCGCGGCTTCTCGAAATAGACCCGCATCACCAGCAGCATGGTGTCGGCCACCTCCTCCTGCAGGCGGGCCAGGCGGCCGGCATATTCGACGGCGGCCCGTTCGTCGTGGATTGAGCAGGGGCCGACAATCACCAGCAGGCGGGGATCCCGGCGGGCGAGAATGTCGGCAATCTGGCGGCGTCCCTCGATCACCGTCCGCTCGCTGGCCGGCGTCATCGGCAGCTCCCGTTTCAGGGTGCTCGGGTCGACCAGGGGCTCGAAGCTCCTGATGTTGATGTCATGGGTGCGGGTGCTCATGGCAGTCTCCTTTTCCTGGTTAAAATCCATCCTGATAAGCAAAAACTTTTTCCCGGCACGAAAAAGGCCCCGGTAAATTTCACCGCGGCCTCGGCAACAAAAAAGCCGCGGGGTTTACCCACGGCTCGGTTGATTTTCAGTGCATCGGCAAATGCTCACGCGCCCCGGGCAAACCTCTCCTTCACGGTGCTAAAATAAAACCAGAAAAAGAAAAGGGCGGCAATGGAGCGCAACATCTGCTGGTCTTGTCCTTAGTGAGGTTGTTCGGCCGGCCGGTTACAGGCGGCCAGCATGCGGTAATGACGCTGTTGTCCCTAAGCCCCTAGAACAAAAACCGCCGGCTGTCAAGTGATTTTTCTCCCCGCGGACCCCGGCGGCCCCGTCCCGGTCAGGGCAGACCGTCGCCGCCGCCCGGAACCGGGGGCGCCGTTTTTTCCCGCAGCACGTAGGTCAGCCAGACATCATCGGTGTTCACCAGCGACCGGTCCCGGGAGAAATAAGCCACCGCGAAACCGGCGGCGGCAAAAATCTTTTCCAGCTCCGGCGGGGACCAGAGGGTGAAAACCCGGCCGTCAGCCGCCGTGCGGGTGCCGTGTCCTTCTTTCATGGTAATCAGGGCCAGGCCGCCGGGCACCAGGGCCCGGCAGATGGAACGGAAAACCCCGGGGAACTCCTCCCGCCCCAGATGAACCAGGGAACCAACACTGAGCAGGGCATCAAAGTCGAGGGCGGCAAAGTTGAAACGGCGAAAGTCACCAACAATCACCGGACAGCCGGCATGGGCACGGGCCCGGGCCGCCAGACCGGGAACAAGCTCGAAACCGGTAAGCTTGAATCCCCGCTCGGCCAGCCAGCGCAGGTCGCGGCCGGAACCGCAGCCGACATCGAGCACCGCCGCCCCGGGCGGCAGCCGCCGGGCCAGCGGCTGCAGGAAGGGAGCCGGGTCGACGTTGACCGTGGCGGCAAAATATTCCTGCGCGTACTGCTGGTAATAGTCATCCATGTCGCCTCCAGGCCGAGCTGGCAACCATGCCTTGACCACCGGCGGCACATTCTCAGCCGTTGCCGGCGGCCGGCAGCACTGAAGATGACTTTTCCCTAGCAGCCCCGAGCCGCGGTTGTCAATCCCCGGACGCAAAGGCACAGAAAGAAAACAAAAAAGGAACGGCTTCAGCAGGAGCTGGCGGCGCGGCGGCGGGGCTGACCGCCGGCGCGGGCGGACCAGCGGCCGGACCGCGAGCCGCCGGCAGGCCGCCGCTGTCGTCCCTGGAAAAGCGGCTGGGCGGCAATCGCCGGATCCGGCTCGTAGCCGGCAATGTTCTCCTTGGGCACCGGGCGTTTGAGCAGCCGCTCGATGTCGGCCAGCAGCTTGAGCTCATCAACGCAGACCAGCGACACCGCCCGCCCGGCCCGGCCGGCGCGGCCGGTGCGGCCGATGCGATGGACGTAGTCCTCCGGCACGTTGGGCAGTTCGAAATTGACCACGTGGGACAGCTGATCAATGTCCAGGCCGCGGGCGGCGATGTCGGTGGCCACCAGCACCTGCACCCGGCCGGCCTTGAAATCGGCCAGCGCCCGGGTGCGGGCACCCTGGCTCTTGTTGCCGTGAATGGCAACCGCCCGGATGCCGTCCTTCACCAGCTGCCGGCTGAGGTTGTTGGCTCCATGTTTGGTGCGGGTGAAAACCAGGACCGAGGACCAGCGCCCGGCGCCGATCAGGTGGGCCAGCAGTTCCCGCTTGCGCTTCTTGTCCACCCGGTGCACCACCTGGGAAACCTGGTCGGCCGCCAGGCCGCGGCGTTCAACCGCTACCATGACCGGGGCGGCCAGCAGGGTGTCGGCCAGCCGGGTGATCTCGGGGGAAAAGGTGGCTGAAAACAGCAGGTTCTGGCGTTTATCCGGCAGCAGGGCCAGGATTTTGCGGATGTCGTTGATGAATCCCATGTCCAGCATCCGGTCGGCTTCATCCAGCACCAGGATCTCGACCCGGGAAAGATCCACCGTCCGCTGCCGCACATGGTCGAGCAGCCGCCCGGGGGTGGCCACCAGGATGTCGACGCCGCGGCGCAGGGCCTGGATCTGGGGATTGATTTTGACGCCGCCGAAAATCACCGCCGAGCGCAGGGGCAGGTAGCGGCCGTAGATGCTGATGCTGTC
>JAFDMG010000005.1 GCA_019306045.1 Deltaproteobacteria bacterium
GTTTTCCGTCGCCTTGTTCTGCTCGATGTAGCCTTTTTCCTCCAGGGTGGCCAGGAGGCGGAAAACATTGTTCTTGTGTAATTTCAACCGCTTGCTGAGTTCGGTAACCCCAAGTTCATCGACGTCGCCGCTGAACTCCTCCAGCAGCGACAGCGCGTGGGCCACCGCCTGAATGGTGTAGTTCGATTTCTCCCTCTTGGTCATCTTCACACCCCGTCCAGATTCAATCCAATAAAACCTATTTATAGGTTATAGTAAAACGATTACCCCTCTTAACCCTCTAAAGATAAAATAGCGTTAGACAATTGTCAAGAAAATATTTTCATCTTTGACGGAAGGAAAAATTGTTTTCCGGACAAGAAAGGCTTCCCCCGGTTTCTGCTCAACCACAGGGAAAGAGCCGCCAGCAGGCTGGAGCAGTCGGCAAGATTCCTGCCAGCTATATCAAACGCTGTCCCATGATCTACCGATGTCCGGATAAAAGGCAGGCCCAGCGTCAACTGCACGCCATCGGCGAAATGGAGCATTTTGAAGGGGATCAGGCCCTGGTCGTGGTAAAGGGCAACCACGGCCCGGTATTTCCCCTGCCGTGCCTGGTGAAACAAGACGTCAGCCGGCACCGGGCCAACAACGTTCACCTGCCGCCGCCGCAGCTCGGCGATGGCCGGCCGGACAATCGTCTCTTCCTCGCGGCCGAAGGCGCCCTCTTCGCCGCCGTGGGGATTGAGGGCCGCCACCGCCAGTGGCAGCTCAGGGGTCAGCTGCCGCCGGGCCAGGAATTCGGCCAGCAGGAGGGTTTTTTCCACCAGCAGGTCGACGCTCAGGGCCGCCGGCACGGCCGCCAGGGGAATATGGGTGGTCACCAGCATCACCTTCAGCGAAGTGCCCCAGAAGGTCATCGCCACCCGGGATACCCCGGTCAATTCCTGGAGAATTTCCGTGTGGCCGGCATAATTCAGCCCGGCCAGGTGCAGGGAATGCTTGGCCAGGGGGGCGGTGACCAGGCCCCGGACTTTCCCGGCCAGGGCCAGCCCGACGGCTTTTTCGACGTAGGCGTAGGCCGCCCGGCCGGCGACGGCCTGATGCCGTCCCGCGGCCAGCGGCGGCAGCGGCGCCGGCAGGGGGTCGAGAACCGGCACCCGCCGGGCGGCACCCGCGGGCGGCGCCCGGAAGCGGCCCTCCTCATCGGCGGCCGCAAACGCTACTTGCTCCCGCAAGCCGGCCGCGGCCGCCGCCCGGTTCAGCCACTCCGGGTCGCCGAGCACCAGCAGCCTGGCAATGAGTTTTGGCTCCAGGCGGACCATGGCCTTGGCGATGATTTCCGGACCGATGCCGGCCGGGTCGCCCATGGTCAGCGCCAGACGATAATCCGTGGTTGACAACGTCATTGATTTTTCCTTGCATCCCGGGAATGGTTCGGGTAAACATCGGGATAAACCATCAGCTTTGCCGACGGCCTTTTCGGGTCGCTTTTTAAGGTTAACGGATGACGACGGAAACTGCCGCCCCACCCCCCAGGCCCGCCACTCTGGGAGAAAAGCTGCGCCTCTACCTGGAACTGGTCAAGTTTTCCCACACGGTTTTCGCCCTGCCCTTCGCCCTCATGGGCGCGGTGCTGGCGGCGGGCGGTCTGCCGACCATGGGGCAGCTTTTCTGGATCGTGGTTGCCATGGTCGGGGCCCGCACCGGGGCCATGGCCACCAACCGCCTGCTGGACAGCCGCATCGACGCCCTCAACCCGCGGACGAAGGACCGGCCGCTGCCCGCCGGCCTGATCCGGCCGGGGCAGACCTTCCTGCTCATCCTCGGCAGTTACGCCCTGTTCATCTTTGCCGCCAGCCGGCTCAACCAGTTGTGTTTCATCCTCAGCCCCTACGTGGTCATCGCCCTCTCCGCCTACTCCCTGGCCAAAAGATACACCGTCTACACCCACTACTTCCTCGGCTTCTGCCTGGGCATGTCGCCCATCGGCGCCTGGATCGCCGTTACCGGCCACCTGGCCTGGACGCCGGTGTTCCTCGGCAGCGCCGTGGTCTGCTGGGTGGCCGGCTTCGACCTCCTCTACGCCCTGCAGGACATCGAATTCGACCGCCAGGCGGGCCTGTTCTCCCTGCCGGCCAGGATCGGCGTTCCCGCATCCCTGGTGCTGGCCAAGCGCCTGCACCTGGCAATGCTGGCCCTGCTGTTTCTCGTCTACCTCGCCTCGCCCTATCTGGGCTGGCTTTTTCTCCTGGGCCTGCTGCTGGTCGCCGTTCTGCTCCACTACGAACACCAGCTGCTTTCTCCCGCGGACCTGTCAAAGATCGACGCCGCCTTCTTCACCGTCAACGGCTATGTCAGTCTCTCCCTGTTCATCATCACCCTGCTGGACGTCACCGTCTTCTGACAGCGGTTAAACTAACACGAAAAAGCCTGGGTTAACAAGAAAATGCTGCTCACCCTGCTGACCGATTTCGGCTCCCAGAGCCCCTACCTGGCAATCATCAAGGGCATCGCCCTCTCCCGGCTGCCGGCGCTGACGATCGTGGACGTCTGCAACCAGGTCGAACCGGCCGACATCCGCACCGGGCAGTTCTTTCTCACTTACTGCCACCCGGAATTTCCCGCCGGCACCGTGCACCTGGCGGTGATCGACCCCGGCGTCGGCACCGACCGCCTGCCCCTGGCCATCAGAACCAGGGACGGCAGTTTTTATATCGGCCCCGACAACGGCCTGCTCACCAGCCAGATCAACAATGCCGAGCATCTCTGCCAGATCAGCAACCCCGAAATCATCGCCGACCGGCCGGCGGCGACCTTCCACGGCCGGGACATCTTCCTCCCCGCCGCCCTGCACCTGCTGGCCGGCAACCCCCTGGCCGACCTGGGTCCCGCCGTGGAACCGGCGGCGCTCGTGCAGGATCCCCTGCCCCGGCCCCACCACCAGGACAACCGGATCATCGGCAAGATCATTTACATCGATCCCTTCGGCAACCTGATCACCAACATTGCCCGCGACTTGCTGCCGGAGGGACGGCCCTTCCGCTGTCAGTTCCGCGGCTGGCTGACCGACACCCTGACCACCACTTACGGCCAGGCACCGCCCCGGGCGACCATCCTCACCTGCAGCAGCTTCGGCCTGCTGGAAATCGCCATCAACCGCGGCTCGGCGGCCAAGCGTTTCGCCTTTGACCGCCACCAGCTGGCCACCTCGGAAGTAATCATCACCCTTGACGACTGAATAAGGGGGCTGCCGTCCGGGCCGCCGCCGACAAAACCGTTGCCAGAACCGCCGGGTTTATGATAGAGCGGAGCCGAAACACGGTATACTGAACCGGAACCAGAGGAGCTGATCCCCGTGCCGACCATCGAACCTTTTCGCGGCGTCTATTACAACCCGCAAAAGATAGCCAATCCCGCTGCCGTTGTCGCCCCGCCCTACGACGTCATCGACACCCAGCTGGGAACAGAACTGCTCGCCCGGAGCCCCTACAACATCATCCGGCTGATCCTGGGCAAAAGCGCCCGGGAAAAGGGTTCAGCCCGGGAAACGGCGGCCTACCGGCAGGCGGCCGACACCCTGGCCGACTGGTGCCGCCGGGGAATCCTGGTCACCGACGACCGGCCGGCCATCTACTACCTGGAAGAGGAATTTACCGCCCTGGGCACCACCTACTGCCGCAAGGGCTTCATCGGCCTGCTGCGCCTTGACGACCTCAAGCAGGACGCCGTCCTGCCCCACGAGCAGACCATGAGCGGCCCCAAGGAGGACCGTCTGCAGCTGATGCAGGCCTGTCGGGCCAATTTCAGCCAGATTTTCACCCTTTACGACGACCCGGACCTGCTGGTCGAGAAAACCCTGCAGCAACACCGCCGGGAAGCGGTCCCCTTCCTGGAAATCCGAGCCGGCGACAGCCTGGACGGCATCAGCCGGCGCCTGTGGCGGGTGGTCGAAGAGGACGCCATCCGGAAAGTGCAGGCGGTGCTGGCGCCCCAATCCCTGCTGATCGCCGACGGCCACCACCGCTTCGAAACCGCTCTCAAGTACCGGCAGCGGCGGCGGGAACAGGAACCGGACGCGGCGCCCGGCCAGCCCTACGATTTCGTCATGGTCTACGGCACCAACACCGCCAGCCCCGACTTGGCCATCCTGCCCACCCACCGCCTGCTCTCCAGCTACCCGGGTTTGAACCCGGACAGCTTCCGGCAGCGGGCCGGGAAATTTTTCCAGCTGACGCCCCTGGAACCGCCGGCAGCCGACAGCGGGGAAACCGCCGCCTGGCTGCTGGCCAGGCTGCAGCGGGAAGAGGCGGGAATCCATTTCATCGCCGTCGTGGGCAGGCAGCCGGACTATTTTCTCCTCTCCCTGCCGCCGGCAAAGCTCGCCGCCGCCATGGCGGCCATGCCTCCGGCCCTGGCCACCATGGACGTTGCCGCCCTGCAGCACCTGCTTTTCGACCGCGCCCTGGGCATCAGCGCCGCCGACATGAAGAGCCAGCGCTACACCAGTTTCACCCAGGATGCCGCCGCCGCCATCGACGCCGTCCGGGCGGGCGAAAACCAGCTGGCCATCCTCCTGCGGCCCACTTCCATCTCCCAGGTCCGGCAGGTGGCCACCGCCGGGGAAAAAATGCCCCAGAAATCCACCTTCTTCTATCCCAAGCTGGTCACCGGCCTGATCCTCTACCTGTTCGACAGCTGCCAACAAGCGTAGCCGGCTCCCACGGCCCTGCCGAAAAACCGCCCATGACCGCCAGCAGAGCACAAGACGAGGTCACCAGCGAAACCATCAGCGGCTGGAACCTGACCGTCAGCCAGCCCCGCCGGGGCTACCGCTACAACATGGATCCTTTTTTCCTCACCGAGTTCGTCGAGCTGCCGGCCGCCGCCCGGGTTGTCGATCTGGGCACCGGGGTGGGAATCATCGCCCTGCTGCTGGCCCGCCGGCATGCCGACTTCGAGGAAATCGTCGGCATCGAGATCCAGAATTCCCTGGCCGAGCTGGCGGCCGCCAACGTCCGGCGGAACCGGCTGGAAAACCGCATCCGGATCATCCACGGCGACTTTTACCGGCTCAAAGAGCAGCTCGGCGCCGGCGCCTGGACCACGGTGGTCAGCAACCCGCCCTATTACCAGCGCTGCCAGGGCCGGCTGAACCGCTGTTCCCAGAAAGCCATCGCCCGCCACGAACTGACCACCAGCCTGGCGGAGCTGGCCGCCACCGCCGGCTACCTGCTCAAACCGGGGGGCGAGTTCTATCTCATCTATCCCGCCGAGCGCACTGCCTCTTTGCTGGCCGCCTGCACCGGGGCCCGCCTGACCCCCAAAAAGATGCAGTGCCTCCATCCCCGGCCCGGCCAGGCGGCCGAGCTGATCATGCTGCAGGCCCGGAAAGACGGCAATCCCGGCCTGGAGATCAGCGCTCCCCGTTTCATTCACCCCTGATCCAGCCACGGTTTCATCGCCGTGGCCCCGCTAAAACATCCGTTTTACCACTGCGGCCGACGGCCAAAAAGACTTTGACAACCACCGGCGATTACGTTATAAAATCACTCACTTTAACGTGTCCGGCAACCGTCGGCGGCAAAAGCCGTCCGGCCGTTTTTGCGCGGGGATCAGCCGGCCGGAAAAAACAAGTGAAAACCCTCATTCAAGGTTTGCCGATCGATGACCGCCATCGCCACCATCAACGATGTTTTTCAGCTGGTCAAAGCTGAACTCGAGGAAGCGGAAGCGGCCTATTCGCAATACCTGCAAACCAACGTTTCCCTGATCCCCAAAATCAGCGAGCACATCATCCTCAGCGGCGGCAAGCGCCTGCGGCCGGTCCTGCTGATCCTCACCATGCGCATGCTGGGCGGCCAACCCGGAGCGGGGACCACGATGGCCGCGGTCATCGAGTTCATCCACACCGCCACCCTGCTGCACGACGACGTGGTCGACGACGCCGACATGCGCCGGGGGCTGGCGGCCGCCAACACCATTTGGGGCAACGAGGCCTCGGTGCTGGTGGGAGACTTTCTGTTCTCCACTTCCTTCGATCTGGCCGTCGACCAGGGCAACCTGAAAATCCTCAAGGCCCTGTCGAGCGCCACCCGGAAACTGGCCGAAGGCGAAATCCTCGAACTGATGAAAACCGCCGACATCAACACCACCCGGCAGGACTACCTTGACATCATCGAGGGCAAAACGGCAATCCTGATGGCCATCGCCGCCGAGATCGGGGCTCTGCTGGCCGGCGTCGAGGACGAACGTCAGCAGCAGATGAAGGCTTTCGGGCTCCACCTGGGCATGGCTTTTCAGATGATCGACGACGTCCTGGATTATACCTCCCGGGAAGAGTCGCTCGGCAAGGCCATCGGCATCGACCTGGAGGAAGGCAAGCTTACCCTGCCGCTGATTCATACCCTGGACAAAGCCAGCCCGGAAGAACGGGAGAAACTCCGGGAAATCATTCTGGCCGACTACGTCAGCCAGGAAGATTTCGCCTACGTCTACCGGCTGATCAACAAACACGAAGGAATTGATTTCACCTTGCGGGAAGCCCGTCGCCATATCGACGCCGCCAAACAGATCATTGCCGCCTACCCTGATTCACCATACCGGGAAGCATTGAATTTTCTGGCCGACTATATCCGGCAGCGGGACCGTTGAGGACGCCATTCCGGCAATCTTGCCACCAGACCTGGAAGGTCGCCGAAGAGATCGAAGCCGGACATCTGGCCGGCTCTGGGCCGCGGTCCCGGGACGGGCGGCGGCAGCCGGAACCCGGCCAGCGAGGACGTTGTTTATCGGCAAGCAAAAAAACAAACATAAAAAGATAAAACCACAACCCATACTTCCGAACCCAAACCAAAGGAGGGCTTCCCCATGGCTGGAGAATTTGTCGAATATCTCAACGATGATAATTTTGCCACCACCATTGAAGAATCCGAGGTCCCGGTCCTGGTGGACTTTTTCGCCACCTGGTGCGGCCCCTGCACCGCCATGGCCCCGGTGCTGGAGGAGTTCGCCCGTGAGCAGCAGGGCAAGGTGAAGGTCTTCAAGATCAACGTCGACGAAAACCCCCGCACCCCGGCCAAATACGGCGTTCGCGGCATCCCGACCCTGATCCTGTTCTCCAAGGGCAAGGAGGTCGACAAGCTGGTGGGCATGGCACCCAAGGAACACCTGGAAACGATGCTCGCCAAAGCCTGATCATCCGGATCCGGGAGAAGATCCGCCGCTTGCCGGACCTGACAAAATCATACCCGGACCGCCATTACCGGCAGCGGCCCCGCGGGAGCGGCACGACAGGAAGCAGCACGGCAACACTTTTTTCACGCAGGAAATTTATCATGTCAGCACGCAGAACCAGACAGACGGCCAGATTTTTTCTTTATACCATGCTCGCTCTCCTGCTCACCTGGACGGCGGGGTGCGGCAAAAACGAACAGGCGGGCAAAAAAAAGGCCGGCAAGCTGGCCCCGGATTTCTCCCTCGTTTCCCTGGACGGCAAGCAGCTGACCCGGGAATCCCTGCAGGGCAAGGTCGTCATCCTGGATTTCTGGGCCACCTGGTGCCCGCCCTGCCGGGCGGCGGTGCCCCATCTGGTGGAGCTGGACAAAAAATACCGCGACCAGGGTCTGGTCATCATCGGCATCAGCCTCGACCGGGGCGGCAAGGATGAAGTACTCAAGTTCGCCCGGGAAAACCAGGTGAGCTACGACCTGGTCCTGGGGGTCGACAACGACATTCTGAAAAGTTTCAGCGACGTCACCTCCATTCCCACCATCATCCTGCTGAACCAGAAATCGGAAATCGTCTTCCGGGCGGTCGGCTTCAACGCCGACATTTCCCAGACGGTGGAAAAAAAGGTCAAAGAGCTGCTGCATAAAACCTGAACCGTTTCTTACCGGTTTTGCCAACACGAGGAGCTGACAACAACATGGCGCAAGATTTTCTGCTGGAAATCGGCACCGAGGAGATTCCCGCCGGTTTTCTTCTGCAAGCCTATCAGGACCTGGAAGCCAACACCAGGAAACTGCTGAACCACCACCGGCTGGAGTTTGCCGCCATCAAAACCATGGGCACCCCCCGGCGGCTGGCGGTCCTGGTCACCGGCCTGGCGGAACGCCAGGAAGACCGGGTCAGTGAAAAACTCGGGCCGTCGAAGAAAGTGGCCTTTGATGTCGACGGGCAGCCGACCAAGGCGGCCCTCGGCTTTGCCCGCGGCCAGGGGGTGGCGGTGGAGGAGCTGGAGATCGTCCAGACGGAGAAGGGTGAATATCTCTGCGCCCGGCGTCAGGAAGTCGGCAAGGCCACCATTGACATCCTGGCCGCCGCCCTGCCGGATTTCATTCTCAACCTGCCCTTCAAGAAATCAATGCGCTGGCACGACCTGGACATCCGCTTCGCCCGGCCGCTGCACTGGCTGCTGGCACTTTTCGGTGACCAGGTGATCCCTTTCGAACTCGGGGGCCTGCGGGCCGACCGAAGCTCCCGGGGACACCGCTTCATGGCCCCGGAGGCCTTTTCCCTTGGTCATCCCGGTGAATACATCGAACGCTGCCGCCAGGCCAAGGTGATTGTCGATCCCCGGGAGCGGCAGGCAATGATCGAGGCCCAGCTGGCCGACATCGAGCAGCAGGTGAACGGCCTACTGATCGAGGACCCGGAGCTGCTGGCCACGGTCACCAACCTGGTGGAATACCCGTCGGCGGCCTGCGGCAGCTTCGAGGAACATTTTCTCGCCCTGCCGGAAGAGGTGCTGATCACCGTCATGCGCCATCACCAGAAATATTTCAGCCTGCGCAACCGCGACGGCCGGCTGCTGCCCCATTTCGTCACCATCAACAACACCGTGGCCCGGGATCCCCGCCTGGTGGTCACCGGCAACGAGCGGGTCCTGCGGGCCCGTCTGAACGACGCCCGCTTCTTTTTCGAGGAAGACCGCAAGACGCCGCTGGCGGAATTCGTCGAGCGGCTGAAAAGCGTCGTTTTCCAGGCCAAGCTGGGAACGTCATACGAAAAGATGTCCCGTTTCCGCACCCTGGCCGAAGAACTGGCCGACCGGCTGTGTCCGGCCGAACGGGAAAAGGTCAGCCGCACCGCCTACCTCTGCAAGGCGGACCTGGAAAGCAGCATGGTTTACGAGTTCCCCGATCTCCAGGGAGTCATGGGCCGGGAGTACGCCCGCCTGGCCGGCGAGGATCCCGAAGTCTGCCAGGGCATTTACGAACACTACCTGCCGGTGGCCGCCGGCGGCGACCTGCCCACCGGCAACTGCGGCGCCCTGGTGAGCATCGCCGACAAGATCGACACCATCTGCGGCTGTTTCGGCATCGGCCTGCTGCCCACCGGCGCCGCCGACCCCTACGCCCTGCGCCGCCAGGCCCTGGGCATCATCCACATCATCCTCGACCGCCGCTACGAGCTGGATCTCTCCTGGCTGGTCAACCGTTCCCTGGAACTGCTGGCCGCCAAGATCGACCGGGACCCGGCCCAGGTGGCCGCCGAAGTGCTGAATTTCATCAAGGGCCGGCTGCAGCACAACCTGACCGCCAGGGGCGTGCCCGCCGGGGTGGTGGAAGCGGTTCTCCACGCGGGCATCGACGACCTGCTGGTGGCCGGCAACAAGATCGACGCCCTGAACCGCTTCCGGCACCGGGACGATTTCGAGTCCCTGCTGGCGGCCTTCAAGCGGGTGATGAACATCATCAAAGGCGCTGGCGACCGGCAGCTGCAGGTGGATCCCCAGCGGCTGGAAACCCCGGAGGAAAAACAGCTGTACGCCGAATACACCCGCATCGCCGACGCCTGCCGCCAGGCCATCGCCGGCCAGGATTTTCTAGCCGCCCTGGAAACGATGGCCGACCTCAGGCCGGCGGTCGACGCTTTTTTTGATCATGTCATGGTCATGGTGGAGGACGAGGCCCTGAAAAACAACCGGCTGGCACTGCTGCAGGCCATTGCCGCCATGTTCCGCCAGGTGGCCGATTTCGGCAAACTGTAAATTCTGCAGGAAAAACGTGGGAGGATGACAATGGGAAAATACGTTTACACGTTCACCCCCGGCGGCGCCGAAGGCAACGCCGCGATGAAAGATATTCTCGGCGGCAAGGGCGCCAACCTGGCCGAGATGACCAACATCGGCATCCCGGTGCCTCCCGGCTTCACCATCAGCACCGAGGCCTGCGTTTACTATTACCAGCATGACAACCAGTTTCCTCCCGGACTCGAGGAGGAGCTGCAGGCCGCCGTGGCCAAGATCGAAGAAGTGATGGGCCGCCGGTTCGGCGACCCGGACAATCCCCTGCTGTTTTCCGTCCGCTCCGGGGCCCGGGTTTCGATGCCCGGCATGATGGACACGGTGCTTCATCCAGATGTACGGCAACGTGGTCATGGGCATCGAAGGGGAAAAGCTCGAGGAGCTGCTGGAGCGGCTGAAAGAGGCGCGCGGCGTTCAGCTCGACACCGAACTCTCCGCCGCCGACCTCAAGGAACTGGTGGGCCAGCTCAAGGCCCGGGTCAAGGAGCTGACCGGCAGCGAATTTCCCGACGATCCCCAACAGCAGCTCTGGGGGGCCATCGGCGCCGTCTTCAGTTCCTGGAACAACCAGCGGGCGATCACCTACCGCAAGCTCAACAACATTCCCGATCACTGGGGCACGGCGGTTAACGTCCAGGCGATGGTTTTCGGCAACATGGGCGATGACTGCGCCACCGGGGTGGCCTTCACCCGCGATCCCTCCACCGGGGAAAACTATTTCTTCGGCGAGTTCCTGGTCAACGCCCAGGGGGAAGACGTGGTGGCCGGCATCCGCACGCCGCAGCCGATCAACAACATCGGCAAGACCGATGATTCCCTGCCCTCCCTGGAAGACATCATGCCCGAGGTTTACCAGCAGCTGGTGGAAGTGTACAAAAAGCTGGAAAGGCACTACCGCGACATGCAGGACATCGAGTTCACCATCGAAAAGGGCAAACTCTGGCTGCTGCAGACCCGAACCGGCAAGCGGACCACCAAGGCGGCCATCAAGATCGCCGTCGACATGGTCAAGGAAGGACTGATCGACAAAAAGGAAGCCGTCCTGCGCCTCGATCCCGGGCAGCTGGACCAGGTGCTGCACCCCATGCTTGATCCCCAGGCGCCCCGGACCCTGCTGGCCAAGGGACTGCCGGCCTCGCCGGGCGCGGCCAGTGGCGGGGTGGTTTTTTCCGCCGACGAGGCGGAAGCCGCGGCGGAAAACGGGCAGCAGGTTATCCTGGTGCGCATTGAGACCTCTCCCGAGGACATCCACGGCATGCACGCCGCCGCCGGCATTCTCACCGCCCGGGGCGGCATGACTTCGCACGCCGCCGTGGTCGCCCGGGGAATGGGCAAATGCTGCGTCGCCGGCTGCGGGGAGATTGCCATCGACTACGAACAGCAGCTGTTCAAGGTGGGCGACCAGGTGGTCAGGAAAGGGGAGGTCATCACCCTCGACGGTTCCACCGGCGAGGTCTTTCTTGGAAAAATCCCCACCATCGAGCCGGCGCTGACCGGCGAGTTCGGCGAGATCATGCAGTGGGTGGACGAGTTCCGGCGGTTGAAAGTACGCACCAACGCCGACACCCCCCACGATTCCACCGTCGCCCGCAATTTCGGCGCCGAGGGAATCGGCCTCTGCCGCACCGAGCACATGTTTTTCGAGGAAGACCGGATCATGGCCGTCCGGGAAATGATCCTGGCCACCGACCTGGAAGGCCGCCGGAAGGCCCTGGCCAAGATCCTGCCGATGCAGAAAAAGGACTTCCTCGGCATTTTCACCGCCATGAAAGACCTGCCGGTCACCATCCGGCTGCTGGACCCGCCGCTGCACGAGTTCCTCCCCCATACCGACGAGGAGCTTAGCGAGCTGGCCGAATCGATGGGGGTTTCCCTGGCGGCCCTCAAGGAGCGGACCGCCAGCCTGCACGAATTCAACCCCATGCTCGGGCACCGGGGCTGCCGGCTGGGTATCTCCTACCCGGAAATCTACGAGATGCAGGTGCAGGCGATCATGGAGGCCGCTTGCGAACTGGTCAAGGAACAAGGGTTGAACATCATCCCGGAAATCATGGTACCGCTGGTGGCCGACGTCAAGGAACTGCAGATCCTGAAGGAGAAAATCATCGCCGTCTGCGAGCGGACCATGGCCGCCTACGGGGTCAAGCTGGAATACCTGATCGGCACCATGATCGAGCTGCCGCGGGCGGCCCTGACGGCGGACAAGATCGCCGCCGAGGCCGAGTTCTTCTCCTTCGGCACCAACGACCTGACCCAGACCACCTACGGTCTCAGCCGCGACGATGCCGGCAAATTCCTCAACACCTACCTGGAACAGGGAATTTTCGCCCGCGATCCCTTCGTTTCCATTGACATCGACGGCGTCGGCGCCCTGGTGGAAATGGGGGTTACCAAGGGCCGGCAGACGCGGCCGGGGCTGAAAGTCGGTATCTGCGGCGAGCACGGCGGCGAACCGGCCTCGGTGGAATTCTGTCACCGGGCCGGCCTCGACTATGTCAGCTGTTCCCCCTACCGGGTGCCGATCGCCCGGCTGGCGGCGGCGCAGGCGGCCCTGAAGGAATAAACCGCCGGCACGGCAACGTTTTACCGAACAGGGTGCGGAGGTAATTCCCCGGCACCCTGTTTTACCATACGACCAGCGGCAATGAACAAACCGGATCAGCGGCCAAGAGAAATTTTCACCCGGCTCCTCCAGGCCCTGGGGCCGCAGCACTGGTGGCCGGCCGAGAGCCGGGAGGAAACCATCATTGGCGCCATCCTCACCCAGAACACCAGCTGGGTGAACGTCGAAAAGGCCATTGCCGCCCTGCGGCAGCGGCGGCTGCTGGCTTTCAGTCGCCTGGAAGAGATGGCGCCGGCGGATTTGGCCGCCGTCATCAGGCCCTCGGGGTATTACAACCAGAAGGCCGCCCGGCTGCGGGAATTCAGCCGGCGGCTGCGGACGGAGCACGGTACCCTTGAACGGCTGGAGACCCTGGATACCGGCGAGCTGCGGTCATGGCTGCTGAGCGTCAAGGGCATCGGTCCGGAAACGGCGGACAGCATTCTGCTCTATGCCTTCGGGCGGCCGGTCTTTGTTGTCGACGCCTACACCGGCCGTATTTTCAGCCGCCACGGCCTGGTCACCGCCCGCGCCGGCTATGACGACATCCAGGCTTACGTTCACCGGCACCTGCCGCCGGAGCCACAGGTATACAACGAATTTCACGCCCTGCTGGTAAACATCGGCAAAAACTTCTGTCGCCGGCGCCAGCCGGCCTGCCAACAGTGTCCCCTGCAGGAACTCCTGCCGGACCGCCAGTCAAACCCAGGAGAAGAGCATGAGTAAAACCGCCGCCGACCACGGCAACAACACCGTCATTGACGCCAAGGAGGCCATTTTTACCAAGATCAAGGCGGAAAACGAGGAGTTGCGGGACAACCTGGCGGAAATCTACGACATCATCCAGGACAACGAAAAACGCCAGCACAATTACAACCGGGTTGAAGACACCATTTTTGCCGCCGAGAGCCTCGACGGCCTGATGCACGGTTTCCGGCGCGACCTGCGGGAGATTTTTACCATCCCGGTGGCGGCCGTGGCCCTGCTGGACCATATCCGGGAAAAAAGTTGCCTGGGACAAGAGGGGGACCGGCCGGCGGCGGAGCAGGAAAACGGGAAAACCGCAACCCTTTTTGGTACTATCACCGGTCAGCTCTACCAAGAGTTCTTCACCCGGCCGGAACCGCTGGTGGCCGCCAGCCTGCCGCCGGCGCTGGCGGCGGTTTTCGCCCGCGGCCAGGAAAAACCGATGATCGCCTCCCTGGTCTGCCTGCCGCTGGTGGTGGGCCAGCGCCACCTGGGAGTCCTGCTGCTGGCCAGCGACGACCCGGACAAGTTCACCCCCGAAAAGGGCACTGATTTTATCTGCCGCTTGGGCACCCGTCTGGCGGTAGCCATTGAAAACCTGCTCATCCGCCGGCAGCTGGAAACCGCCTCCCGCCTGGACCAGCTGACCGGCCTTTACAACCGACGGACCCTCAACGAACTGCTGCCTCTGGAATTCGCCCGGGCCCGGCGCTACCGCCTGCCCCTGGCGACCCACGGGCACGTGGCCGGCGACGCCATTCTCGCCCGGGTGGGCAAGATTCTGCAGGAGAACACCCGGATCAACGATACCGCCATCCGCTACGGCGGCGACGAGTTCCTGGTCATCATGCCCCATACCGATGCCCGCCAAGCCGCCGTGGTGGCCGCAAAAATTCTCGGCATGGTGAAAGAAACAATGGTTTCACTGCCGGACGGCAGCCAGGTAGGCACCGCCGTCTCCATCGGCGTGGGCAGCTACCCCGCACCCGGCATCGAGGACGAAAAAGGACTGCTGGAAATCGCCGACCAGGATCTATACCGGGCCAAACAGGCCGGCAAAGGGCGGGTGGGAGCCTAGGACAGGCAGCGCTGGGCCTTCGCCACCAGCGTTGCCGCCTGGCGGCGGGCCGCCTGCCAGGCGGCGGGTGACATCCCGGCTCCCAGAGCCACCTTTTCGGCAAACTCCAGACTCACCAGATCGGCCGGCGCGTGGGCGTCATTGTTGACCACCAGCGGCGCTCCGGCTTCGACAGCCAGGGCGGCCACGTGGCCGTTGGTCAGGCTGTGCCCTTTGCGGGTGGTGATTTCCAGGCAAATCCGCCGCCTAGCGGCCAACTCGGCTTCCGCGGCCGTCAGCAGGCCCGGGTGGGCGAGGATGTCGACGTCGGCTTCCAGGGCGGCCCGGTTGGTGCCCGGGGCCACCGGTTCGACCACCGATTCCCCGTGGACGACGACCAGGCGCGCTCCCAGCTGCCGGGCCCGGGCCGCCAAGCCGGCAATCTGGGCCGGCGGCACGTGGGTAATCTCCACCCCGGGAATCAGGGTCAAAGACAGCTGGGACTGCAAAGCGGCGCAAACCGCCACCAGGCGGGGCAGAACGAAATCAAGGTTGGAACTGTCGACGTGGTCGGTAAAAGCCAGGGCCCGATAGCCTTTTACCTGGGCCCGCCGGGCCAGCTCCGCCGGCAACAGGACGCCGTCACTGAACAAGGTGTGCGTGTGCAGATCGATCATCGCCTTCTCCCCCAGAACCAGAGGTAAACCCGGGCGCCCACGTAGCCGCCGACGCCGTCGGCCAGCAGATCCAGCCAGGAGCTGTCCCGGCCCGGGACGAATGCCTGGTGCCATTCATCGCTCAAACCATAAACCACGGTAAAGAAAAAGGCAAGCAGGAGCAGGATGACCACTGGTTTCTCCGGCCAGAGGCGGGCAAAAAAGCGGCTGCTGAGCAGACCGAGACCGGCATATTCCAGCATGTGGGCAACCTTGTCGGAGCGGGCAACGAAACCCGGCACCGCCAGGTCGGACTGGGAAGACAAATAGAAGATCAGACCACAGTAAGCCAGCAGCGGCAAACCGGCACTCAGCCAGACCGAGGCGGAGCCCTCCTCCCGCCCGGCGGCCATCAGTCCAGTTCCCCCTGGAGGGAATGGCGCAAAGCCCGGGTGATTTTCACCGGCACCAGGCTGCCGAGCAAGCCGGCCGGCCCGGAAAAGTTGACAATCCGGTTGCCGGGAGTCCGCCCGACCCAGCGGCCGGCACCCTTCTTGGCCGGGCCTTCCACCAGCACCTCCTGCCGCGAACCTTCCAGGGCCCGCAGATTGGCCGCCGTAATCTCGTCCTGGCGCTGCTGCAGCCGCCGCAGGCGTTCCTTTTTTACCTCATCCGGCACCTGTCCCGCCAGGGCAGCCGCCCGGGTGCCGGGCCGGGGAGAATACTTGAAGGAATAAACCGTGTCGTAGCGGACCTCCTCGAGCAGGTCCATGGTCCGCTGAAAATCGGCTTCCTTTTCGCCCGGGAAACCGACAATCAGGTCGGTGGACAAGGCGATGTCCGGCCGCGCCCGGCGGAGGGCGGCCACTTTTTCCAGGTATTCGGCGGCCGTGTACCCCCGCCCCATCCGCCGGAGGACGGCGTCCGAACCCGCCTGGAGCGGCAGGTGGATGTGGGGACAGAGATGCTCCAGTTCGCCGAAGGCGGCCGCCAGCGCCGGCGACAGATCTTTGGGGTGGGAAGTGGTGAACCGCAGCCTAGCCAAGCCCGCGATCCCATCGACCCGCCGCAGCAGCTCGACAAAACCGATCTCCCCCGCCGGCCGCCGGCCATAGGAATTGACATTCTGTCCCAGCAGGGTCACCTCCTTGATGCCCCGGGAAACCAGGGCGCGGATTTCCGCCAGGATAGCGGCGCTGGTCCGGCTGTACTCCCGGCCCCGGACATAGGGTACGATACAGTAGCTGCAGTAGTTGTCGCATCCCTGCATGATGGTCACGAAAGCGGCCACCGCCCCCGGCGGCTGGGCCGGCACCACGTCCAGGGACGGAATCTCCTCCCGGAAGTCGGTGACTGCCGCCGGCTGCCGGGTTTCGCGGACAGCCACCACCAGCGCCGGCACCCGGTCGATGGCATGGGTGCCGAAAACCAGGTCAAGGTCGGGACAGCGGCGCTGCAGGGCCGCCCCCCACTGCTGGGCGACGCAGCCGCCCACGGCCACCACCAGCCCGGGGCGGCGTTTCTTCAGCGGCAGGTAGCGCCCCAGGGCGCTGAAAACCTTCTGCTCCGGCTTGTCCCGGACGCTGCAGGTATTGATGATGATCAGGTCGGCCCGGGCGGGATCTTCGCCAGCCTCGTAACCGGCGGCGGCCAGCAGGGTGAGCAGTTTTTGCGAATCGCTGACGTTCATCTGGCAGCCGTAGGTTTCCAGATAAACTTTCATCGCGGCCAGTCCCATTGGCGCAGGGTTTCCAGGGCCCGGTAGTTGGTGAGGTCGAGATGAAGCGGCGTGATGGAAACATGGCCGTTCTGCACCGCCACCAGATCGGAATTCTCGATCTGCTCCCCGCCCATGATGTCGCCGCCGATCCAGTAGTATTTCCGCCCCCGGGGATCGACGTTCTCGGCCACGCTGTCGGAGTAGATCCTTTTTCCCTGGATGGTCACCTGGAAGCCGGCCAGTTTCTCCCACGGGCAGTCGGGAACATTGATGTTGAGCAAGGTGTCGGCCGGCAGTCCCCGCCGGAGGATGAGGGCGGCGATCTCCCGGGCCGTCCGGGCGGCGGTTTCAAAGTGGTGTTCCCGCTCCACCACCAGGGAAACGGCAATCGAGGGAATATGGAGCAGGGTGCCCTCGAAAGCGGCGGCCACGGTGCCGGAATAAGTGATATCGTCGCCCAGGTTGCCGCCCTTGTTGATCCCGGAAACCACCAGGTCGGGGGGATTCTTTTTCATGATGGCGTTGACGGCGAGATTGATGCAGTCGGTTGGCGTGCCGTCGACGGCGTAGAAACCCTCTTCCACCATGTCCACCCGCAGGGGATTCCGCAGGGTCAGGGAATGGCTGCAGGCGCTCTGCTCCCGGTCCGGAGCCACCACGGTCACCTGGCCGAGGGGCCGCAGGTAGTCGGCCAGCACCCGGATGCCGAAGGCATTGATGCCGTCATCGTTGGAAACCAGAATCTGGGGAATTTTTACGCCGTTGTTCATTACCGTCCCGGACAAGCAGTTTTTTCGCACAATAACGTCGGTTTATACGCCTTTTTGCCGCGGCCGTCAACCGTCCCCGGCTGGCGGGCGGAGCGGCCGGCGGCGTTCTTTACAATTGCCGCGATTTCCTGTAATAGTCAGACAACCATTTCAGCCGGTGGAATACCCCATGCGTAAAAACTCATTGGCCATCAAAACCGTTCTGCTTTGCTGCCTGTTTTCCGTGTTGCTGCTCGCCGGCCCGGCACCGGCCGCCGCGGCTCCCCCGGAGACAGCCGCAGCCTCCTGGAAAATCGGCATTCTCCTGCCTCTCAGCGGCCACCTGGCGGCCATTGGCCAGCAGGAGCGCCGGGCGTTTACCTTGGGCATGGAACAGGTCAACCGGCAGGGAGGCATCAAGGGCAGGCGACTGGAACTGTTGTTCATCGACACGGCCGGTGATCCCCGGCAGGCGGTGACCAGTCTCGAAAAAGCAGTCGACGACAACGATGATCTGCTGTTGCTGGCCGGGGGGGTCAACAGCGCCGCCACCTGGGCCGCGGCCCGCTACGCCGAGCACCACCACCGGCTGCTGCTGATCAACACGGCCTCCAGTCCCCGGCTCACCCAGGAGGAATGGCAATACGTTTTTCGCCTCAACCAGGTGGACGAGGAATACCTCACCGCCCCCGTCAGCCGCTACCTGCACCGGCTGGACGGTCCGCTGAAAGCCGCCGTGCTCTACGCCGACGAGATCTGCCCGACGGAAACCGCCCGGGAGCTGCGGCGGGTCTGCGCCCGCCTGCACCTTGACCTGGCCGTCTGGAACCGCTTTTCCCCGGGCAAAGCCGGCTACCAGCGCCTGCTGACCCAGATCAAGGAGCAGGAGCCGGAGATCCTCTTCCTGGTGGGCAGCCAGGCCGACGCCGCCGTCATCCTGCGCGGCTGCCGCCAGCTGCCCAAACCGCCGGCCGAAATCTTCCTTTGCGACCCGCAGTTCAGCTGCCTGGGGGCCAAAGAACAATACGGGGAACTGTTCACCGGCGTCAAAACCGCCGCCCTCTGGGGGCCCTTCCTGGACAACGAGAAAAGCACCGCCTTCGCCCGCAACTTCCGGGATACCTACCAGGAACAGCCTGATTATCATGCCGCCCAGGCCTATGCCTGCCTCGAGGTCATTGTCGACCTGCTCCGGCGCAGCCTGCTGACCACGGCCGACGACCTGCGACAGACCCTGGCCGCCGCCGAGCTGGCAACCGTTTACGGCCCGGTAAGTTTTGTCAGCGACGAACTGTTTACCAACCAGAACCGGCTGACCGGCCACCTGGTCGTCTGGCAGACCGACCGTTTCATCCCCGCCGCCGCACCTCAAGCCGCCGCCGGCAGCCAGCCGGCAGCTGCCGGTAAACCGCAACAGTAGCTTCTCCCTTCTTCTCTACTGCCGGGTCAGGGAACGGTAGATGCGGGGCAGCTTGTCCGGCAGCTCGCTGACATCGGCGATCACCGTATGGTGAACATCGCCGTACAGCCGGTCCAAATGGGGGGAGTTAACGGCGTTGACGGTGATGGCGTGGACGTGGACGAATTTTGCCCGGCCTTCCCGGATCGCCGCCCGGCTGTCCTCGATGGCATATTCGGCACTGTAATCCTGGTCATTGGGCAGGCCGTCGCTGAGGATGATCAGCAGCTTGACCTTGGCGGGATAGGCGGCCAGCTTGCCGGTGGCATGGCGCACCGCCGGCCCCATGCGGGTGTTCTTCTCGGGACGCAGGGCCCCCAGCCGGTTTTTCACCGTCTCGTCCAGGGGCTCGGCAAAATCCTTGACCTGAAAAAATTCGGCCGCCAGCCGCCCGGAACCGGAAAAACCGGCAATGGCAAAATTGTCGCCCACCCGCTCCAGGGCCTCGCAGAAAAGCACCATGGCCTCTTTTTCCACCGTCAGGATGGTTTTGTCGCTGTCGGGCAGCCGATTTTTCGTCGAGCTGCTGACATCCACCAGCAGGTAAACCGCCACGTCCCGTTCCACCTTGAGCCGCTTGCGGTAAAAGCGGTCATCGGGAGCCAGGCGCAGGCGCCGGTTGATGGCATACTCCAGCAGGGCATCGTAATCGAAAGAATCCCCCTCGGGCCAGTGACGGAGGATCTGGACGTTTTCCGGCCGCAGGAGTTCGAAATTACGCCGGATCCGCCGCACCAGGCCGCGGTAGGTCCGCAGTACCGCCGGATAGAAATCCGCGTCGCTGCCCAGCCGCCGGTGTTCCAGCAGTTTGACATGGCCCCGCAGGTAGTCGTTGAGCTGGCAGCTCCATTCGTCGTACCAGAAGGTCGGCACCTTTTCATCGCGGCGGCCGGCGGCCCCGTCGTCCACGCGGGGAAAGATGACCTGCAAATCCAGGCTGGCCAGCAGCGCCGCCAGTTTTTTCCCCGCCTGCCGGGGCCGGCCCTTGGTCAGCACCATCTTTTTCAGCAGCTCGGGGGTCAAGGCGGCCTCGTTTTCCCGCAGCAGTTTTTTCAGATCGGCTTTGAAGACATCGATGCCGGCTTCTTCCAGGACCAGGCGCAGTTTGTCGGCCCGCTCGTTTTCCCGCTCGGCCGCCAGGGCCACCAGGTCAAAGCGCAGCCGGTGCCCGTAAGGATAGTGCCGGGGCAGGAGGTCGGCAAACCTGGCGGCGGCCGCGCCCCGCGACTGCAGGTAGGCGGCCACCGGGGCGTAATGCCGGGCCATGACCATGACCGCCGTTTCCACCGGCGCGGCAGCATCGACATGGCGCCGGAAAAAATCCGCCAGTTTTTCCACCAGCCGGCGGCCGGCGGCATCCAGGTCGCTGGCAACAGCCGCCGGCGGCAACAGCAGGGCAGCGAACAGCTGCCGCCAGAAAACCGCCGGCCAGGCGGTCGACTCCCGATCCTGCCAGCCGGCGGCCAGGCAGGCGGCCAGTTGCCGGGCAAAACCAGGGTAGCGGCGGCGGAGAAAAGCCAGCAGGCGGCCCTGCTCCACCAGGTTGAGCAGCTCCGCCGCCAGCCGCGGCTGGGGGAAAGTTTCCAGAAAAGCCAGCAGGTCGTCGGCCAACGCGCCTTCCCCCACAATGTCGGCGCCATCATCGTCCGGATACAGCTGCCGGTAGCGGCGGCGGTCGAAATCGAAGCTGCCGGCTTCCCAGCAGGCCAGGTCGAAGCCGGCCAGCAGGCGATAGAGGAGCTGGTTGGCGGCCACCGTCGCTCCCTGGTTCATTTCAGCCGGCAGATAGATGCGGCGGCCGTCGGTACAGGGGCCCGGCGGATAGGAAGCGGCAGTCTTCGGCAGGTGTTCCAGGGAACGCACCGGCACCGGCCGGCCGCTGCGGGCGAAAAGGTAACGGTTCAGGGAAGCCGTCACGGCGCTGAGGGGCACCATGACCTGGAGTTCCTGGCAGGTGTCGATACCGAGGCGGGATTCCAGGGCCAGGTAACGTTCCCGCCGGCGCCGGTCGCCCAGTTCCAGGCCCCGGTCGACGAATGACCGCAGATCCGCGGCCGCCAGGTGGGCAACGCCTTTTTCCATGCCGCGCAGGAAGGCGGTAGCCAGGTGGTAATCGACCTCGGCGGCCCGCAGGAGCTGCTCCCCCTGCCAGCGGCGTTTTTCCGGCGGCCAGAACAGCAGCGCCCGGGAAAGCACCGGCGCCAGGCGAATCAGCTCCCGCTCCCCGATGCCCTGGCGGCAGGCGGCGATGACCATCCGCAAATACTGCCTGGCCGCCGGTTCGTCACCGGCCTGGAGAATAGCCAGCAGGGCATTCAGCACCTGTCCCAGGGGATAGGGGCCCCAAGGGCCGATGGTCTGCACCACCTGGCGGGCCATGGCCAGCAGGTTTTCATCCCGGGCATTGATGACGGCAACGAATTTTTCCGCCACCGACCGGCCGATGACCGGGGTGATCCGCCGGCCGGCGGCCACCGCTCCGGCATAGCGGTCCTGCCAGTCGGGAGCCACCTGCCCCAGCAGCTGCAGCAGGCCGGCGGCCACGGCCCGGCCAAGCTCCGGCTGCTCCCGCAGCCAGGTAAGGGTGTGGTCCACCAGCTTGCGGACTTCGCCAAGCGACGGCGGGGGATGTTTTCGCCCCAGTTCCCGGTAGAGCTGATCGGCAAAATCAGGCTCCACCAGGAAAAGCGGCTCAAGAATGGTCAGGTAGTCAAAAGGATCGAGCGGGCGCTCAGGCTGGTCGGACATGGGGCGACAATCAACCGAAAAGATCGGTGATGATCTCCTCGAGGGTTTCCTGGAGACCGGCATCGTCGGTCAAAGGCTGGGTGACCGCCGCCCGGCAGGCCGCGGCCGGCGCCACGCCCCGGCGCATCAGCTGGGCGGCATAGATCAGCAGCCGGGTACTGGCACCCTCCGCCAGCCCCTGCTCGCGGATGTGGCGGATGCGGGTCGCCAGGGCCACCAGCCGGTCGGCCACCGCTTCCTCGATGCCGCTTTCCTGGATGACGATGCTTTTCTCCTCGGCCGCCGGCGGGTAGTCAAATTCCAAAGCCACGAACCGCTGCCGGGTGCTCTGCTTGAGATCCTTGAGCACCGACTGGTAGCCGGGATTGTAGGAGATCACCAGCAGGAAATCGGGATGTGCCGGCAGCACCTGCCCCAGCTTGTCGATGGGCAGCAGGCGGCGGTCGTCGGCCAGGGGGTGGATGACCACGGTGGTATCCTTGCGGGCCTCGACCACTTCATCGAGGTAGCAAATGGCGCCGTGGCGAACAGCCATGGTCAGCGGCCCATCCATCCAGACGGTTTCGTCGCCGGCCAGCAGATAGCGGCCCACCAGATCGGCGGCGAACAGATCCTCATGACAGGAAACGGTGATCAATGGCCGCCGCAGCCGATAGGCCATGTGCTCGACGAACCTGGTCTTGCCGCAGCCGGTGGGCCCTTTCAGCATCAATGGCAGCCGGTTTTCACTGGCAGCCAGGAACAGCTCGACTTCATTGCCCAGGGGCAGGTAATAGGGCTCCTCCCGGACCAGGTAATCCTCGATTTTTGTCCGCTGTTCAGCCATGCCGCCTCAATCTCCGGGTCGTCCCAGTTTCTCGATGATGAATTTTTTCCCCTCGCAGACCTGGAAAATCACTTTCCCGTCATCGGCGGCCACCACCTTGCCGGGCACCTGGCGGATGGCGCCGCAGCCGCAGTCGTAAAAACGGAGCTGGTGGGTTTCCTCGGCCGTGGGTTCGCTCAAAGGGATAATCCTCACATCCTTGGCCCGGGATTGGGAGGTAAAGTTATCGCCGGCCATGGTAATGCGGCAGAAACCGCGGGGAATGAAATTCAGCTGCTGCATGATCGTCGTCTCCAAGGGAAAAATACTGAGCGGTCAGCCGGTTAAAACCGGCTTGATTTTCACCTACCACAATGCCGGTTTTTTGACAAGGAATTCACCGGCAACAGCCGGTCGACAGCCGCCGGCAACCACGCCGGCCGACAACCGGCAAGCCGCCCCTTGACGCGGCCATCCCCGGATGTTAGGAGAAAACAAAAGGTGGCGTGGATAGTCGTCGACACACAGCCGGAAAAACACCGCGAAAACGGCCCGTAGGCAGGAGCAGGCGACCTTGCTGAACTTCACCATTGAAAAGATCACCCCCGCCCTGGTGGTGCCGGCGGGACACCCGGACGCCGGAGAGATCCAGGTTCGCTACGATCCGTTGACCAGCCGCAGCTGCCGGCTGACTTTCGCCCGGGCGGGCGAGCGGGAAAGTGGCACCGACGAACTTCCCGAACCGCCGCCGGCGGCCATGGACACCCGCAGCTGCCCTTTCTGTCAGCCGCAGGTAAACCGACTGACTCCAACCATCGACCCGCGACTCAGCGGCGAACCCCGACTGCGGCGGGGCGAGTCAATTCTGTTTCCCAACCTGTTTCCCTACGGCCGCTATTCTGCGGTCAGCGTCATTGACAACCGCCATTTCGTGCCCATCGGCACCGCCGATGCCGACGCCTACCTGAACTGCCTGCTCAACTGCCGGGACTATCTGGAGAAAGTCCTTACTGCCGACATCGACGCCAGGCACGTGGCCATCACCCAGAATCACCTGCCGGCGGCCGGCGGCTCCCTGGTCCACCCTCACCTGCAGATCCAGGCCGACGCCAAACCAACAAATTTCCTTCGGTTTCTGTCGGCCAGGGCCGACAGCTTTTACCGGGAAACCGGCAGACTGCTGCTGTCGACCTACCTGGAGCACGAGCTGGCCGGCGGCGAGCGGCTGATTGGCCGCACGGGCGACTGGCACTGGCTGGCGGCCTTTGCTCCCGAAGGATTTTATGAAATCTGGGGCATCCTGCCGGAGGCTTTCTCGTTGCTGAATCTCAAAGAAAAACAATGGCGGGAACTGGCAGCGGGCATCATCAACACGCAGCGGTTTTACCGCTCTCTCAACCGCAACGGCTACAACCTGGGGTTGCTGGCAGTGGAAAGCGGCGACAGCCGGCTGGAATTGAGAGCAAGAATTGTTGTCCGTGCCAACTACAGCCAGTGGGCCCGCAACGACCACACCGGCTTCGAAGTTATGCTCGGCGACATGGCCACCTTCACCGCTCCGGAACAGACGGCGGCCACGGCCAGGAAGTTCTGGGGCTGAATTTCAACCTGTCTCCGGGGCGCCAACCTTTCTTGTTTCACGCTCCAGTACCTGCCGGGCAAAAAAATAATACATCCCGCAGACAAAGACGTCCACCAATGTGGTCGACAGCGCCACTCCGAGCAATCCCCAAAAACGGATGAACAACAGATTGAAAACGACATTCAGGCCGGCAGCCGCCAGGGTGATGAACGTCATCAGCTTTGCCTGCTGGACTACCAATAACGCCCGCGACAAAATCATCGCCCCGGCCAGGAAAGGCACACCGGGGAAATACCAGTAAAGAAGCTGCCGCAGCCGGTGTAGTTCCTGGGGCCCGAACTTCCGGGAAAAAAATACCAATGGCAGCCAGATTTTTTCCGTCATCATCAAAAGAACGACGACTGGGAGACAAAAAAATACCAGCTTGAGAAATGAAACTCTGACTTGCTTCCACTGCAAATTGCCGTTCATCTGGTGATGCTGATGTGACCATTCCCCTAAGAAATAGACCAGCAGGCCACCGAGAGCCAGCACCGGCATGCCCCGCAGGCGGCCGGCGTACTCCACCAGGGTCACCGTCCCACCGGGAAACCTGCCCACCATGGCCAGATCAATGACCGGATTGATCACCGTAAACATCAAGGCTAATGTCATCCAGAATACATGGCCATAAACAGACCAGAAATTTTTTCTGGTAAATGTGGTTGCGGTTACTGATCCTATCCCCGGAAGTTGTTTGTAACTGAGGCATCCCAAGCGGAGCACTTCACCCGCCAGGTAAGCCAGAGCCAAGACCATAACCGAGCGCCGGGGAATCAGCAGTAATACAATTAGGACACCAACCGTACGCAGGGTAAGGTGCATTGTCGGCAGGACATATTGCCGTTTGGATTGTCGGTAGCTGGAAAAAAAAGAAGACAGGAAAGCCAGGGAAGGCTGCAAGGCCAATACCAGGCAGATGGCCACGGCCACCAACCAGGATCCCGGCAGTCCGATCCCCTGTCGCGGAGCGAAAAAAAAACCGCTGACAAAGAGCAATAAGCCTACCGCCGGAAAGGCATAAAATGCCAGGTGTACTGCAGAATTAAACATCGGCAGATGCTCATTCTCCGGCAACTGGTGCCAGGCTGGTACCAAAGCACTTTCGGTGGCATAATAACAGATGCCAAGCAAAAAATAGGCTACCGCATAGACAAAAAAGAACCAGTCAGTTACCTGACTGGCCCCATAAATATTGGCAACAGCCATGTAAAGAGCAAAGTTCAGCAACCTGCCAAAGCCATTGCATACGGTTAATAACGTGGGATTATGACGCATCAACAACCATTAATATCATCCAAATTGTTCATTATTTTGACCGGGCTACCCCAAGCACGTGCACCAGCTGGGATATCCCGGTTAACCAAACTTTGAGCTCCAATAATACATCCATCACCTATATTCACCCCTTTAACAACAATTGTATTAGGACCGATATAACAGCGATCGCCAATATTTACCGGTTGATATTCATATTCTGCATGGCCGCCACTGGTGGCCCATTTAACTGAATCATGAGAATAAATTTGGACGCCGGCGGAAATGGAACAATAAGAACCAATGGTAAGTCCTCCGGAACCATCAAGAATAGTATAAGGCCCAATCCAGGTAAATTCACCGACTTTAACGGCACCGAAAACCATGCTGCTGTCGTAAATACTTGAGCCTTGTCCGAAACCCAGATACTCAGCCTTCTCCCAACGATCGAACAACAAGTCACAAAACGGGAGAACTCGGTCCCACTTTTTTTTGCAATCATCCCTTAGATAGTCTCTTATTTGCCTCAATGACTGCAAAAGCTCACCTTCAGCTAATTTGGCAATGTTATCATTATCATCACCGGGCATTACACTCCTCCTTCAGCCCTTTTTGCCGGAGAAATATCATATTTTGGGGTACGAACATTCCTCAACCCACATTCATTCCATCCAAGAAAATCCTGCACCACCACTCAAAACTGAGGAAGGACCAGAGCAATAAACGGTGATTCTGCCGACCGGCAACATGCTCTTCAACTATTCGCCTGACATAGCGAGGATTGATAAAATCACGGTAGGAAGCCCGTTTATTGAGCAGAATTTCTTTTACATACGCCAGGGATTCCCCGCGATACCAGGATTCGTCGGGAGCAGAAAAACCCTGCTTCTTACGTTTGAGGATATCTGCTGACAAAATCTCCGCCATGGCCTGCCGCAGAACATTCTTCCCCTCACTGGCGGCCCGGTAACGACGCAGCTTACGGGTTTCATTCTCATCCATGCGTTTGATCTGCTCGAAATTGGCCAGTTTATGGACAATGGGAATTCGCTGGGAAAAATCAACCAAATCGTTGTCCAAAAATGGCACCCGTTCTTCCAAGCCATGAGCCATCGACAATTTATCTCCCACCAGCAAAAGACCGGCCAGAAAAGTTTTGATTTCAAAATAGAGCGAGTTGGCAATATGTTCTTCGGGAGTATCGTATTTTAACCGTTCATTGAAAGTGAACACCCGACTGAAAGTGCGAAAAGTATCCCACTCACGCACCTGACGGCGGATATCATCGGTAAATAACTGTTCTTTTTTATCCTGATCAGAAACCAACCGCTGCCAGAAAGAATAATACTGCCGAAAATAATCGTCCCGGCCGAGTGCTCCGGAAACCCGGTAGTAACGCCAGGGATAGCCGGCATACAACTCATCCCCTCCGGCGCCGGACAAACAAACCTTAACAAAACGGGAAGCCAGGCGGGAAACATAAAAGTTCGGGTAGCTCATCCCCAAACGCAAATCTTCCAGATGCCAAACCAACCGCGGCAGAGCCCAGCTGATATCGGAAGAATTTACCACTTGCTGGTAATGCTCGGTTTTGAAATGGCAGGCGATCAGTTCCGCCTCCCGCCGTTCATCAAAATTTGCTTCCACCCCGGTAACCGCCGAAAGGTCGAAGCCGCAGGTAAAGGTCGCCAGGCGGGGAATGAATGATGACGCCACCGCCACGATGGAACCCGAATCCATACCCCCGGAGAGATAACTGCCCACCGGCACATCGCTAATCAGCTGCCGGGTTACCGCCTGTTTAAAAAGACGGGACGTTTCCTCGCGGGCTTCCTCCAGGCTCATGCGCTCTTCACGATCAGTGAAATTATAATCCCACCAGGTATGGCGCTGGAGTTCCGGCTCGGACTCGCTGATCCAGCGGATGGATGCCGCCTGCAATAGATTGATGCCTTTGAAAAGAGTATGATAGCGAAAAAGGTTCTGAAAAGTGAAATATTCGTTAAGGGCATCGGGATTGATGGTCACAGAGATTCTGGCATGGGCCAGAACAGCCTTAATCTCCGAGGCAAACACCAAGGTCTTGCCAACCATCGTCCAGTAAAGGGGTTTGATGCCATAGCGGTCCCGCACCAGGTAAAGACGGCGGCGGCGGCCATCCCAGAGAGCGAAGGCAAACATGCCGTTCAATTTTTTGACCACATCAATACCCCAGGCTTCATAGCCATGGAGCAACACTTCCGTATCGGTACGGGAATGAAAGTGGTATCCAAGGGCTTCCAGCTCTCCCCGAAGATGAAGAAAGTTATAGATTTCACCGTTATAAACCAGAGCCACCTGGCCGTCGGCCGACAACATCGGCTGATGTCCGGCAGGGGAAGGATCTAAAATAGCCAGCCGCCGGTGTCCTAAAGCAATATTGACATCGATAAATTGTCCTTCGTCATCCGGACCACGGTGAATCATTGCTTCGGTCATCGACCGGATGAGAGAATGGGATATGGGCTCGCCATCCAGATTGAAAATGCCGCAGATACCACACATCAGCAGGCTACCAGCCTTTCAACCACTTCTTCCTGATCATTCCGACTCAGCTCATGATACAAGGGCAAGGCCAGGCAATGCTCGCCTACATACTGGCTGCCAACGGGTTTTTCCCTGATTAAACATCGGTTCCCGGCATTGAAAGCCGGATGCTGATGTAAACAATATGTGCCGATCTGAACTTCAATGCCGGCAGCTCGCAGCCGTTTGAAAACCCGGTCACGATTTGCCACCAGGACGCAAAAAGTTTGATATGAATGCTCCCCCCCCCTGGTGGTGCGGGGCAGAGAAACGGCCTTGACGCCGGACAATAAATCGATATACGTGGCGGCCAGTTCGCGCCGGCGCGCCAGAAGCTCATGGACATATTCCATCTGTGCCAGACCGATGGCCGCCAGCACATCACTCATCTTGTAATTGGTGCCGATCATTTGAAAAACCGCCCGCTGCCGGTCACTATCCTGCCCCAAGCCAAAATGTTTATAGGAAACAAGCCAGTCACGGCCTTCCCGGAAAGCCGTGGTAATCAGACCACCTTCGCCGGTAGTAATGAATTTACGGGGGTGGAGGCTGAAAACCGAAAAATCAGCAAAGCTTCCCACTTTCCTCCCCCGGAATTCAGCCCCAAAGGCACAGGCCGCATCTTCAATAATCGCAATGCCATAATTTTTTTTGATTGCAGCCAGGCGATCATAATCCAAAGGATTGCCAAACAGGGACACGGGAATCACCGCTCTGGTTCTGGAAGTTATCGCCTTTTCCAAAGCCTCGTAATCAATCAGCATCGTTTCCGGGTCCACATCAACAATCACTATGTCAGCGCCAACGATGGCCACGACATCGGCAGTGGCGGGATACGTATAATCGGGAACTATCACTTCGTCTCCGGGACCAATCCGGTAATAACGCAGTACTGCCTCCAGGCCCACAGTACAAGAAGTCATGGCCAGACAATAGGAAGCCCCCAGATACTCCCTGCAGGCATGTTCAAAAGCCGCGGTTACCTTGCCTTCCGTCAAGTAACCGCTTGCCAGAACCTCCAACACCCGTTCCCCGACGGTTGCGGGTAAAAAAGGTTTAATCAGAGGAATTCTCATATATCTTCCCCAAGTAGCCCGGTTCAAGGTAAAACATTTTCCAGTGGTCACAATGGTCACAGGGAGGCAAATTACCAACTTCTCCCGAGAGATGTGTTCCTCTGACGTTCTCATATGCCGGCGAATTCCAAATCTCGGCAATTGACTGCCGGTTGAGATCACCAAGGCTCTGCGTCTTCGCCCTAGTCCAGTCGTGGTTACACAAGGCAACCTGCCCATCCCAATAAATTATCATATCTGTAAACGGCTTCCAGCATGGCCGGCGTTGGGCGAAAGCCGGCAGGGGATCGGCGATACTGCCAGGATAACCGTCTTGTGAGTGCTCAATGTAAATACGCACCCGATCAACCAGAGGCCGCCAGAAAGCCACGAAAGCCTCCATTCCTGGTCGATGCAATTCCGTGGCCACTGATGAAACCTGTACCTGTGGCAGGTTAGTTCCTTTTTGCTGTTTCAGTTCCAAAAACTGCAAAATGTTGTGAACAACTTTTTCGTAACAGCTTCCCCGACGCGTCTGGTGGTAAATTTCCGGATCGATCGTATCCACCGAAAAAGAGATAAAGTCCAATTCCAGATCAAGAATTTTTTCCGCCGCCTGCCGATCAAGTCGCATGCCATTAGAGGTCAATTGCAGCGGCCCGATTCCACGGCTTTTGGCGTATTGAAGAATCTCAAACCAATCCGGATGTAGCAAACTTTCACCTCGAAAAAATGGCACCAAAGTCACCGGCAGATACTGCGTCATCTCATCGATCAGGCATTTTGCCAGTTTTGCATCCATGTAACCCTGGTGTTTTGCCATCAATTTTCGGGGACAAAAAGTGCAGCTCAGGTTGCAACAATTGGTCAATTCCAGGGTAATGCGATCAGGAAAAGGACCGGCTACCGGAATACGCTGTTCAGATTTATTGATGGCAATTTCATTCATCATTTATCAGCTCACCCCGCCATGAACACTAACCTGCTCCCAAAAGGGAGGTAAATTGTTGCAAATAGATTTTCCCGCCAGGTTTTATGCCCGTAAAATAGGAAGCCATATCTTTTTTCGCCTGCCTGGCAAGGCATTGCAACTGCTCAGGGTTGCGACTGGCCCAGATAACTTTTGTCACCAGATCCATCACGTCGTCCGGTTTGATAAAAATGGCATTTTGACCATCAACCCAGGGAGTGTCGCGGTTATCGGAAGAATCAACCAACAATTGGGGCTTGCCAGCCATGGTAATCTCCTGGCTGACGGCATTAAAAGCAATGCCGCCCACCCCCAAATGACTGAATTGCAGGTAGTGCATCACATTGGTTTTGGCCCCAAGGATGGTAACCCTGTCTGCCAGCTTGAGGTCCTTGATCAAGTCCTCCATTTCCTTTCTCAACTCACCGCTCCCCAGATAAAAAAGATGGAAATTGAGATCTTTTTGTTTCCAAACCGAAGCCGCCTGAATCAGAGCCAGCAATGGTAGATTATTGTCCCTGATTTTCAGCCGTTCAAACCTGCCGATATAAGTAATAATGAAAGGATGGTTCCTGTTTTGCAGAATAGCAGCCATATCCGCCGGCATCTCCCGTACCGGCTCATTTTCATAAACAATCAAGGGGAGGGTCAGATAACGGGCGGGAAATCTTTTTTTATACTCTTCGTTCCAGGGCTGAGGGCCAAAACAATCAATGGCAGCATCCACCTGCCGGTGAATGAAACGATTGAGCCAAGATGGTAACAAACGGATGTCACTGCCCCGTACCGTGAGCACGATCTTGGTACCAAACATCCATTTTGCTGGCAAAGACAGCAAAGCGGCAAGACTCCACTGAGCATGAATTATGTCCGCCCACCGACCATGTAAAAAAATCTTTCCGGCCATCACCAAGAGGAAAAACGGGATTTGCAACATCGACAGCCAGGAAAGTTCAGCATACAATGGCTTGCCAGCCCTTTTTAAACATTGCCAACGAACAGGGAAAAAATAATCAAACCTGAAAACACTGATCCCCGGTTCTGGATTTTCATAATGGGGAACAGTAGCGAAACGGGGGGTTATCACCCGCACCACAGCCCCATTGGCGGCATAAGCCCGCGCTTCCGCCAGCACGAATTTACCATCATAATTTTCTTCTGGCAAAAAGGGAAAACTGAAAGTTGGCATTAAGATATTCATTAAAAAACTATTTGAGCTCTTTATTGTATTCCATGTCAAACCACATGGCGAAAAAAAGCGACTGCAAACCAGTGATAAAAAGAAAAGCCGCAAACAAAGCGCTGGTAGGCGCCACGCTGTGTCCGGCAAGCCTGACCAGTAGCAGGTAAAGGCCAAACAGCAAACCGGATGGAGTCAGGGCCATACCCATAAGATAAAAAAACAACAGGGGATGGAAGTCCCGAATAACATATTTTTCAAACATCCGCCGCCAAAAACCTTTGAACAATAGCGCCGGAATCGTAAACATAACTTTTCTCACTTTAATACCTGAACGCTCGCCAACGTTGTAAATCGGCCGGATGGAAACATCTTTAACCCGGAAATGAGCAATGTTCAACTTGATCAACAAGTCATTGGGCATACCGTAACGGGGATAAATATCATCTAAATCAAGGCGCTGGAGAGCCGCCAAGGAGATGGCGGTATAACCGCTCTGAGAATCGGCAATATGCCAATAACCGGAGGCAATTTTGGTAAACAGCGAAAGAAAGGAGTTGCCGATGTAACGATATTTGGGAATCATATCCCATGATTCCCCCCGAAAAAGACGGTTTCCCTTGGTATAGTCATATTCACCACGACAAACAGGACCGACGATGCGCGGCAGATCATCGGGATCCATCTGGAAGTCAGCCGCCATGACGGCAGTCACATCCACTTGATGATCCCGGGCCCACTTGTAGCCGGTGGCAATGGCTCCCCCAACCCCTTGATTATTCTCATGTATCAACAGCACCAGTCGCGGCTCGTCCTTCATCAGAGCCTCCACGGTCGCCACGGTTTCATCGGTACTGCAGTCATCAACAACAACTATGTGATCAACAAAATCAGGAATACTACGAACGACTTTGCCGATCAGCAGTTTTTCATTATAAGCAGGGATAACCACGGCAACACTTTTATCAGCAAACATGCATCTTCCTCATCAATAACAGTACTCTCTTCAATCAACCACCACAACCACTTCCTCATTTTGCAATTCGTAACTTTGCTCGCAGGCCTTACAAGAACATTTACCGTTTGCATTGAATTCCAATCGTTGTCCGCAGGCACAGACCCAGCCAACCAGGCGAGCAGGATTCCCCGTCACTAAGGCATAATCAGGCACATCGCAGGTAACCACGGCCCCGGCGCCAACAAAGGCATAGCGGCCAATATTATTGCCGCAAATTATCGTGGCGTTGGCCCCAATGGTCGCCCCTTTGCCTACCAGGGTGCGGCGGAATTCATTCTTGCGGGAAATATGAGCCCGGGGATTGATGACATTGGTAAAAACCATGGAAGGACCACAAAAAACATCATCCTCAAGTTCAACCCCGGCATAGATGCTGACATTGTTTTGGATTTTACAACCTGAACCAATGCACACTCGTGGAGCTACCACGACATTCTGCCCCAATACACAATTAGAACCAATTTTCGCCTCATCCATCAAATGGCAAAAATGCCAGATTTTTGTTCCCACACCAATCTTCACTTTATCATCCACCACGGCAGTCGGATGAACAAAATATGGCCTTGCCGTTTTCTTTTCCCGAGACTGGCTTTTCTTCTCCGACATTAATGCCTGTTGACAACTTTCCAGCACACTGAGAACGCGCAGACCTTCTTCGCCACTGGTCCTTGGCTCTTGCCGCGAGGCAAGGCAATCCAGAAAATGACGTAATTCCTCTTTTAAAGGTTCAACCTTCGGCAATGCTATTTTCTCGGCCTTGGCCTTGCAGGGCACCGCTTCAACTCCATGCCACTCTATACTATGGGGATAAACCAGGAGCTTGTCTTCAGGTTCCGTATCGTTAAAAACCACCATTCGCCGGTCGCCAACCACCACCAGCCGTTGCTCCTTGAAAGGATGAAGCCAGGAGACAAAAATATGAGCCCGAACACCGCTGGGGAAAGCCAACTGACTGACCGTCACATCGGCGATGTGCGGATTAAGATAATTGCCGCCACCGGCGGTTACCGATGACGGCAACTCGCTGGCCAGGCCCAAAATAACTGAAATATCATGGGGGGCAAAAGACCAGAGGATGTTCTCTTCCCGGCGGATTTTGCCCAGATTGAGCCGGTGGGAATAAATATATTGCAGGCGTCCTAGAAAGCCAGTATCGATCATCTCTTTGATTTTCAGCACCGCCGGGTGGTACCAAAGCAGATGCCCGACCATTAGTATGGCCTTGGCAGCCTGTGCGCGCTGGACCAAATCTTCCCTATAATCCGCCGTCGAGCACAGGGGTTTCTCCACAAAAACGTCCTTGCCGGCTGCCAGAGCTTTACAAACCATCTGGTAATGCATCTCGGCCGGCGTGGCAATGGCTACCGCGGCAATCTTCTCATCAGCCAGCAGCTGCTCCATGGAGGTGGTAATCGCAACATCGGGATATAGCTTGTTTATTTCCTGTAAAGATTCTAAATTACGATCGCAAACTGCGGCCAAAGCCCCCAGCTCATAAAAATTCCGCACCAGATTGCGGCCCCAATAGCCACTGCCGATTACTGCCACCCGAAAGTTTGTTGACAAGATCTTCTCCCTTAACTACTACTGGTTAAAATTACTGTTTACGTTCACAACCTAACGTTCGACAACCTAAATAAAAAACTTAAAAACATAAAAAAGGCTTCTGGAAACCCAGAAGCCTTTTTTGAGCTTTGCAAAAACCCATAAAATCAGTCGAACAACCACCTGAAGATAGAATATCCTTGCAGACCCGGTACATTGGTATCGGCAACGGGGTTGATATCATTATTGTCAATGGTCCATCGGTCAGTATTACCATCAATTACTGCTTGTGCCTCAATGGTAAAAGATGGGGCAGTTGAGGCATTAGTAACTTTCAGGACGTAATCCCCACGGGTAAAACTGTTGTCAGCTACGCCGCTGTCATCAAACCCCGGTAAAATATCAATCGTACTGGCATAACGGTTGTTTTCGCTAAAAAACTGCTCTTCCGCCATCTGGGCTGCTTTAAGACCGATGATCGCATCCGATTGATGGGCACGGTTAATATAATTTCTATACATCGGTATAGCTACAGTCGCCAAAACTGCCAAAATGGCCACTGTAATCATCAACTCCACGAGTGTAAAACCTTTTTTTTTGTTCGGCAATGGATTTCCCGTCAGCAATTTTTTTACCACGGACATATTCATACCCCTTTCTTTCCTAACTCTCATGGGACAAAGTTTTCCCATAATTGTTTTTTCCTGCAGCCAACATCATCGCTGCTAGCTTTTTCTGATGCGGATAATCAGGATACAAGTCCAATACTTTTCTGAATGCAACCATTGCTTCATCATTCTTTCCCGCAGCCAAACAATATATTCCCCTATTTATCCACAACTGGGCATACTCTTTATCCAGAGCTATTGCTTTATCAATCTCACGAATGGCCGCTTGATAAGATCTACGCTTATAGTACAACCAAGAAGACAGCAACCTAACATCAATATTTTCTGGTTGATTGTTCTTTGCTTTTTGCAAAAAATACCAGGTTAGAGAATCGTTAGGAAATCCAGCTTTTATCAATAAATAAGCAGTCGCCATATAGAAATTAAATGAACTTGCTACTGGATGAAAAAAATATTTCGTTCTGATAGTTCCCTTTTGTCGCTGTAGTCTGTCAGCTACCTTAAACTGGTTAATCTTACTTCTTATGACTCTACATTTTGTCGTAAGTATTTCATCAGTTGTGGCACCTTGGCAATAATATAGGGCTTGTTTATCATTTCTCAAATCAAAGCATATTTCTGCCATCTTTTCATAAGCTGCCGATTGAGCATTTTTGATTCCCTCCAACTCTCCTTGAAAAGAAAACCCTGCTTGTAAACCCGTCTGCAAAGCACACACCATATTATCTGCAAAAGACTTTTCAAAAGGCATATTGTAAGCCGTGACAAAACGGAAGCCTTTAACATAACATTCGTAAGCTTGCTGATACTCTTTCTCCGCCAGATAAATATTGCCAAGGTGCAAAAGAAAAAGAGGATAGGCGTTTTTTTTTGCTTCCGGGGGCGCTTTTCTGAGCAATGTTTCTGCTTTCTCAATCGCTCCCTGATTGTTGCCCATCCGGGACATGGAGGCGATGATATTGCT